>NZ_DATIND010000036.1 GCF_035474595.1 Longimicrobium sp. | reverse complement strand
GCGGATCCGGATCCGCGCGGCCGTCCATCATTCCATCCGGATCGGACGAAGCGGGCTACTCGCCGCGGAACGCCGCCTTCCGCTTCTCGTTGAAGGCGGCGATCCCCTCGCGCACGTCGGCGGAGCGGAAGAGGCGCATCTGGGCCTCGCGCTCCGTTTCCATCATCGTCTCCAAATCAGCGTCGGGGGAGATGGAGAGCGAGTGCTTGGCGGCGGCCAGGGCGAGCGGCGGCTTGGCGGCCAATTCCAGCGCGAACGAGCGCACCTCGCCCTCGAACGCGTCCGCCGCGTGGACGCGCTGGAAGAGGCCGATGCGCTCGGCCTCCCGCGCGTCCGCCATCCGCGCGGAGAGGACCAGCTCCGCCGCGCGGCCGGTGCCGACCAGTCGCGGGAGGAACCAGCTGGCGCCCCAGTCCGGGTGCACGCCGATGCGGGTGAAGGTGAAGCCGATCGACGCCTTCTCGCTCGCCACCCGCACGTCGCAGGCGCAGGCCAGCGACGCGCCCGCCCCCGCCGCCACGCCGTTCACCGCGGCGATGACGGGCTTGCGGCAGGCGACGAGCGCGCGCACGGCCCGCATCCCCGCCTCCACATAGCCCTCGAACGCCGCCGCGTCGCCGCGCGCGACCAGGTCGCTCATCACCTCCACGTCCGCGCCGGTGCAGAAGCCGCGGCCGGCGCCCGTGATCACCACCACGCGCACCTCCGCCGACTCCGCCGCGCGCTCGACGGCCGCGCGCAGGTCGTCCCGCATCGCCCCCGCGAACGCGTTCAGCCGCTCGGGGCGGTTGAGGGTGATCCACGCGATGCCCTCGTCCTCGCGGTAGAGCACCGCGTCGAGCTGCGATGTCTCGCTCATCCGTGCCGCCGCGGACTGCCGGGCGAATGAATTCGCGGCAACAACGGCCCGAAGTCCGCCTTCGCGGACTCCCGCTCGGGCATCCCCGCGGGAGGCAGGCTCCGGTGTGTCCTCGTTCGCATCACGGGACGCGCTCCACGATCATCGAGATCCCCTGGCCTACGCCGATGCACATCGACGCCAGTCCGTAGCGCACCTCGCGGCGCCGCATTTCGTGCACCAGCGTGGTCAGGATGCGCGCGCCGGACGAGCCGAGCGGGTGGCCCACCGCGACCGCGCCGCCGGAGACGTTCACGATCGCCGGATCGAGCCCCAGCTCGCGGACACAGGCGACGGACTGCGCGGCGAAGGCCTCGTTCAGCTCGACGAGCCCCAGGTCGCCCACCGTCAGCCCGGCGCGTTGCAGCGCCAGCCGCGTGGCCGGCACGGGGCCGATCCCCATGCGCTGCGGCTCCACGCCGGCGACCGCGCTGGCCACCACGCGCGCCATCGGCCGCTTCCCCAGCCGCTCCGCCGCCCCGGACGAGACCACGAGGAGCGCCGCCGCGCCGTCGTTCAGCCCCGACGAGTTGCCGGCCGTGACGGTGCCGCCCTCCCTGCGGAAGCTGGGCTTCAGCGCGCCCAGCGCCTCCAGCGTGGTGTCGGGGCGCGGATGCTCGTCGGTGTCCACCACCTTCGGCGGGCCCTTGCGCTGCGGCACCTCCACCGGGGCGATCTCGGCGCGGAAGTGGCCCTCGGCGATGGCGCGGCCGGAGCGCTGCTGGCTGTCGAAGGCGAAGCGGTCCTGGTCCTCGCGCGAGACGTGGAACTCGCCGGCGATGATCTCCGCCGTCTCGCCGAGGGCGACCGTCCACTCCTTCGGCATCCTGGGGTTCACGAAGCGCCAGCCGAGGAGCGAGTCGGCCATCTCCGGCACGCCCCGCGCGAAGCCCTCGCCCGGCTTCAGCATCACCCACGGCGCGCGCGACATGCTCTCCACGCCGCCGGCGATGAAGACCTCGCCCTCGCCGGCGCGGATGGCGTGCGCCGCGCTGCGGACCGCCTCGAGCCCCGAGCCGCAGAGCCGGTTCACCGTCTGCCCGGGAACGGAGACGGGGAGGCCGGCCAGCAGCGCCGCCATCCGCCCCACGTTGCGGTTGTCCTCGCCGGCCTGGTTGGCGCACCCGAAGATCACGTCGTCCACGAGCGACGGGTCCACCCCCGTGCGCTCGACGATGGCCTTCACCACCGCCGCCGCCAGATCGTCGGGCCGCACGGACGAGAGCGCGCCCGCGTACCGCCCGATCGGCGTCCGCACGGCGTCGATGATCAGCGCGTCGGTCATGTACAGTAGCTTGTGTTCAGCAGGAATGAGGATGTGATCCGGCTCCAGCCGTTCAGTCCCATCCGGGTTCGTCGATGACGAGCGGTTCGTGAACGACGTTGCGGTCAGCGATGAACTTCTCGTTCTCGCCGCGGCTCGCTTCGATCAGAAGGCGAACGGCATCCTCCAGCATCGCGCGCGCTTCCTCGAGGGTCTCGCCCTGCGAATTTGCGCCCCAGAGCTCCTTCGCGAAGGCGACATAGCCGCCTCCTGGGACTTGCATGTACACGGCCGTCAGCTCCATGCGCATGTTGCCACCCTGCTGCGAGTTGCATGCGCTCTTCGTTGAGGGCGCGATGAACCTTCATCGCGCCCTGCAACCGCCGTTCAGCCTCGCGCGGTTTGCGAGGCTTTCCGTGGTTGTGGCCGCGGCTTCAGCCGCCGCGGGAGGCGCGAGCCTCACGCCAGGTTCACCCACACGCTCTTCACCTGCGTGTACAGGTCCAGCGCGTGCTTGCCCAGCTCGCGGCCGTAGCCGGACTGCTTGTAGCCGCCGAACGGCGAGGCGGTGTCGAGCGTGTGGTACATGTTGATCCACACGGTGCCGGCGCGCAGCGCGGCGGCGGCGCGGTGCGCCTTCGCCACGTCGCGGGTCCATACCGCGGCGGCCAGGCCGTACTCGCTGCGGTTGCCGATCTCGATCGCCTCGTCCAGGTCCTTGAACGTCGTCACCGCCAGCACGGGGCCGAAGATCTCCTCGCGCGCGATCGTCATCTCCGGCTTCACGCGGTCGAAGATGGTGGGGTTCAGGAAGAAGCCCTTTCCGTCGCCTTCCGGCCGGTCGCCGCCGTACACCAGCTCGGCGCCCTCGCTGCGGCCCGACTCGATGTACCCCATCACCCGGTCCAGCTGCTCCTGGCTCACCAGCGGCCCCATCCGGCACTTGGGATCGAGCGGATTGCCCGGCCGCATGCTCCCGGCGCGCTTCACCAGCTTCTCCACCAGCTCGTCGCGCACGCCCTCCTCGACGAGGAGGCGCGAGCCGGCGGTGCAGGCCTGGCCGGTGTTGTAGAAGATGGCGCTGGTGGCCCCGCGCACCGCCGCCTCCACGTCCGCGTCGGCCAGCACGATGTTGGGGCTCTTGCCGCCCAGCTCCAGCGACACGCGCTTCAGCGTTCCCGCCGCCTCGCGCTGGATGATCTTGCCCACCGCGGTCGAGCCGGTGAAGGCGATCTTGTCCACGTCCGGGTGCTTCACCAGCGCCGCCCCCGCCGTCTCGCCGAAGCCGGTGACCACGTTCAGCACGCCGGCCGGGAGCCCCGCCTCGGCGCAGCAGCGGGCCAGCTCCAGCGCGGTCAGCGGCGTCTGCTCGGCGGGTTTCAGCACCACGGTGTTCCCGCACGCCAGCGCCGGGGCGACCTTCCACGCCGCCATCTGCAGCGGGTAGTTCCAGGGGATGATCTGCCCGCACACGCCGATGGGCTCGCGGCGCGTGTAGTTCAGGTACGGGCCGGGGACGGGGATGACGTCGCCGTCGATCTTGTCGGCCCAGCCGGCGTAGTAGCGGAAGCACTCGATGGCGCCCTCCACGTCGAACATGCGCGCCTCGCGCACGGGCTTGCCGTTGTCGAGCGTCTCCAGCCGCGCAAGCTCGTCGGCGCGGGCCTCCAGCCGGTCGGCGATGGCGTAGAGGATCTTGCCGCGCTTGCGCGCGTCCATCCCGCTCCACTTCCCCTCGTCGAATGCGGCGCGGGCGGCGCGGACGGCACGGTCCACGTCCTCGGCGTCGCCCTCGGCCACGTGGGTCAGCACCTCGCCGGTGGCGGGGTTCACGGTGTCGAACGTCTTCCCCGACGCCGCGTCCACCCACTCGCCGCCGATGAAGAGCCTGCCGGGCGCGACCGCGGCCCCAGTCTCCGTCGTAGCCATCAGTCCCCTCGAGAAAGTCGTCAGAAGTTGCGAAAACGTCGATCGCACGCCGAACCCGCGGTGCGCGCCCTCGCCATCCACCCCTCACCCGGCTCGCCTGGGCTCGCCACTCTCTTCCGATAACGGGAGAGGGTTGGGTGTGGGGCGGGCACTCGCGCGTCACGCAGTTTACAACGCGTGTCCAGCCCCAGCGTCCGCCGCGAGCGGAGATGCCGGTCCAGCTACCTCTCCCGGTACGGGAGAGGTGGACGGCCTCGGCCGGCCGGAGAGGGCGCGATGCCGGAGCGACGCGCAGGCGTCCGTTCCCGCCCACCGTTCCCTGTCCCTGTAGCCTGTCCCCTAAGCTCCCCTAAACACGAAGGGAACCGGACGTCCATCGCCCGGCTCCCCCGCATCAACCGCTCCGCGGCTTACTTGCCGGTGAACTGCGGCGCGCGCTTCTCCACGTACGCCGTGAGGCCTTCCTTGGCGTCGCTGCTGTTGAAGAGCAGCGCCTGCAGCTCGCGCTCCAGCGCCAGCCCCTGCTCCAGCGGCAGCGCGCCGCCCGTCTGGCAGCT
>NZ_DATIND010000035.1 GCF_035474595.1 Longimicrobium sp. | reverse complement strand
GGGCTCCGCCCCGACTCCCACCGCGAGCACCTCCACCCTCTGATTTCGACGCGACGACTCGGGCTCGTCACCCACTCCCGGCTGTCAGATTTTCGGCCGCCAGAAGTGTCAGACTTTCACCCGGCGTTGACAGCTTCCCGTCTGCATGCTGGAGGGATGGCACCATGCCGGGATTCCGGGATTCCTCTTCGGGCACGTCACCCGTTGGCTTTCGTCCGGCCGCGGGGTGATGTTCCACACCTGGAAGCCGTGAAGTTGCCCTGGATGGGGTAGTGCCGGCGAGGCCGAGGCGAGGCAGGGCTGCGACCGCGGTCCTGCCTGCATCCGTTTTCAGGTCGTTCGTGATCAATCAGCCGCGGCGAAGCTTGGCGACTTGCAGCCGGTCCAGTAATCGGCGAGGTTTCGTCAACACATTTATTACAGTGTCTCAAATTACGCTGTAATGGTTTCTGGCAACGGAAGGTGAGCACTTCATCCCGCAAGCGTACCCAGTGATCCTTTAGTGTGCTAAAGATTGTTTAGGGCTGTTAAGCGTGGTAATTACTTACATAGAGAGCAACCTTTTTTCTTTGTATGCCATTATGCTGCGTTTTATCCATACGTTTTCGGTGAATAGTTGACTAACTGCCAGATGAGTTATTACTGTGTTTGACCGGAGCCGGGGTCGTAGATCTAAAAACGGCTGTTACAGGTAGTGGGCGGGCGGCTACAGGCTCTCCGCACGCCACGTGGGGACACCACCGGGAGCTGCACGTGGAGCGTTCTTCCACTCCGCCGTACGCAGAGGGCACGAGGCCCACGCACGTCCATCCCTGGAACGACGCCGCGCGCGACTACCCGCGCGGCTGGTGCGTGCACCAGATGGTGGAGGCGCAGGCCCGCCGCACCCCGGGCGCCGTGGCCGTGAGCTGCGGCGCGCGGCGGCTCACCTACCGCGAGCTGGACGCGCGCGCCAACCAGGCCGCCCACCTGCTGCGCCGCCACGGCGTGGGGCCGGACGTGCTGGTCGGCGTGTACATGGAGCGTACGCCGGAGCTGGTGGCGGCCATGCTGGGCGTGCTGAAGGCGGGCGGCGCCTACGTGCCGCTGGACCCCGCCTACCCTCGCGCGCGCGTGCGGCTGATGCTGGCCGACACGCGCGTCCGCGTGCTGCTCACCGATCCGCGGCTCGCGGGGGCGGTGGAGGCGGGGGACGCAGCGGTGGTGGCGCTCGACGACCGGTGGCAGGCGCCGGCGGGCGAGCCGACGGAGCCCGTGGACGCTGGCGTGGACCCGGAGAACCTGTCGCACGTCATCTACACCTCCGGCTCCACCGGCACCCCCAAGGGCGTGCAGATCCGCCACGCCAGCGTGGTGACGCTGATCCGCTGGGCGCCCAGGGCGCTGGGGATCGGCGAGGGCACGCGGGTGCTGGCCTCCACCTCCGTCTGCTTCGACGTGCACGTGGCGGAGACGTGGGTGCCGCTGTCGCTGGGCGCCCGCATCGTCCTCGTTCCCAACGCGCTGCATCTGGCCTCGCTCCCGGCGGACGAGCGGGTGGAGGTGGCGTCGATGGTGCCCTCGGCCGCCGCCGAGCTGCTGCGCATGGGTGGCATCCCCGCCTCGGTGCGCTCGTTGAACCTGGGCGGCGAGCCGTTGCGCAACGAGCTGGCGCAGGACCTCTACCGCGCCCTTCCCGAGCTCCGGCAGGTCGTAAACCTCTACGGACCCACGGAGGACACGACCTATTCCACGTACGCCGTCCCCCCGCGCGGCACCGAGCGCACGATGCCCGTGGGGTGGCCCGTGGCGGACACCAGGCTGTACATCCTGGACGACCAGCTGCGCCCGGTCGCGGACGGCGAGACGGGGGAGATCTGGATCGCGGGCGGCGGGCTGAGTCGCGGATACCTGCGACGCCCGGCCGCCACGGCGGAGAAGTTCGTCCCCGACCCGTTCACCCCCGTCCCCGGCGCGCGGATGTACCGCACCGGCGACCTGGGACGCGGCGGCGGGGACGGGCAGGTGGACTGCCTGGGGCGCACGGACCACCAGGTGAAGGTGCGCGGCTACCGCGTGGAGCTGGGCGAGGTGGAAGACGCCCTGCGCCGCCACCCCGCCGTGGCCGACGCCGTCGCCACCGTGCGCGAGGACGCGCCCGGCGACCGCGTGCTGGTGGGCTACGTGGTGGCGGAGGCCGGCGAGGCGCCGCGGGCGGAGCTGAAGGCGTTCCTCCGGGACCGCCTGCCGGAGTACATGGTCCCCACCTTCGTGGTCGCGCTGGGCGAGCTGCCGCGGCTGCCCAACGGCAAGGTGGACCGCGGTGCCCTTCCCGCGCCGGCGGTGGACGCGGAGCGCGCGTACGTGGCGCCCCGCACGCCGGCGGAGGATGCCGTCTGCCGCGTGTGGCAGGAGGTGCTGGGCGTGGACCGCGTGGGCGTGGAGGACGACTTCTTCGACCTGGGCGGCCACTCGCTGCGCGCCACGCAGGTGGTCTCGCGGCTGCGCCATGCGTTCGGCGCGCAGCTGGCGCCGTTCGCCGTGTTCGAGCTGCGCACCCCGGCGGAGCTGGCGCGCGCGGTGGAGCGCGGCGGCGCGGCGCACGACGGCGTCCCCGCGCTGGTCCCCGCCCACCGCGACCAGCCGATCCCGCTCTCCTTTTCCCAGCAGGCCATCTGGTTCTTCCAGGAGCTGTCGCCGGGGATGCGGTCGTACAACTTCCAGGCGGCCATCCGCTTCCAGGGCCGGCTGGACGTCCCCGCGCTGCAGGCCGCGCTGGGGGAGATCGTCCGCCGCCACGAGATCTTCCGCACCGTCTTCCGGGCGGTCGACGGCGTGCCGCGGCAGCTGGTGCGGGAGCCGTGGCCCGTCCGCCTGGACGTCGCCGACCTTCGATCGATCCCGGAGCAGGCGCGCGAGGGGCAGCTGGAGCGCCTGCTGCGCGCCGAGTTCATGAAGCCGTTCCACCTGGGTGAGCTTCCGCTGATCCGCTGGACGCTGTACCGCACGGCGGACGACGCGCACGTGCTGGCGTCGGTGGAGCACCACTTCGTCCACGACGGGTGGAGCTTCGGCCTGTTCCTGCGCGAGCTGGCGGCGCTGTACGCGGCGTTCGCGGAGGGGCGCCCGTCGCCGCTGGACCCGCCCGAGGTGCAGTTCGCCGACTACGCGGTGTGGCAGCGCACGTGGATGCGCACCCCCGAGGCGGCGCGGCAGCTGGCGTGGTGGAAGGAGCGGCTGGCCGGCGTGCCGCCCGTGCTGGAGCTCCCCGCGGACCGGCCGCGCCCGGCGGAGATGAGCTTTCGCGGCCGCTCGCTGCGCTACCGCCTGCCCCCGGCGCTGGCGCTGCAGGCGCTGGAGTTCAGCCGCCGCCACGGCGTGACCCTCTACGTGACGCTGCTGGCCGCCTACCAGGCGCTGCTGCACCGCTACACGGGCGCCACCGACTTCGCCGTGGGCGGCGGGGTGGCCAACCGCAACGAGCGCGCGGCGGAGTGCGTGATCGGGATGATCGTCAACACGGTGGCGCTGCGGGCGGACCTGGCCGGCGATCCCACCGTGGACGAGCTGCTGCGCCGCGTCCGCGACACCACCTTCGACGCCTACGCGCACCGCGAGGCGCCCTTCGGCGAGGTGGTGGAGGCGGTGCAGCCGGAGCGGCGGCTGAGCCACCTCCCCATCTACCAGACGGCGTTCAGCTTCCACGACGCGCCGTACCCCCCGTTCGACCTGCCGGGGGTGCGGATGGGCGTGACCGAAGCGCTGAGCAACGAATCCGCCAAGTTCGACCTGCAGGTCATCTGCATCCCCCGCGGCAGCCAGCAGGCCGGGGCGGACGACGAGGTGACCATGCTGTGGGAGTACGCCACCGACCTCTTCGAGGCGGAGACGGTGGTGCGGATGGAGAAGCACTACCGCTCCATCCTTCGCGCCATGCTCGCGGACCCGCAGGCCCGCGTTTCCGCGCTGCCGCTGCTGGCGGACGAGGAGCGGGCGCGGGTGGTGGAGGGATGGAACGCGACGGCGGCGGACTACCGCGTGGACGCGCCGGTGCACCGCCTGGTGGAGGCGCGGGTGGACGCGGCGCCAGACGCCGTGGCGGTCTCGGCGGATGGATTCCGCCTGTCGTACGGGGAGCTGGACCGCGGCGCCAACCGCATCGCCAACGCGCTGATCGCGCGCGGGGTGCAGCGGGGAGACCGCATCGCGGTGTGCATGGAGCGCTCGCCGGAGCTGGCCGCGGCGCTGCTCGGCGTGCTGAAGGCGGGCGCGGCGTACGTGCCGGTGGACCCCGCGTACCCCGCGGACCGCATCGCCTTCATGCTGCAGGACACGGGCGCGCCCGTCCTCGTCGCGCAGATGGCGCTCAAGGAGCGGGTCTCCGGCTTCGGCGTCTCGCTGCTGGCAGTGGATCGCCTCGCGCGCATCTCCGAGCACGCGTCGCCCGAGCGGCCGCGGCAGCGGGTGAACGGGGCGGACCTGGCGTACGTCATTTACACCTCCGGCTCCACCGGCAAGCCCAAGGGGGTGATGGTGGAGCACCGCGCGCTGGCCAACCTCTGCGGCTGGCACGCGGCGGAGTTCGGCGTGACGGCGGCGGACCGCGCGACGCTGGTGGCGGGGGTGGGCTTCGACGCCAGCGCGTGGGAGACGTGGCCGTACCTGGCGCGCGGCGCCAGCCTGCACGTGCCGCGGGAGGAGCTGCGCACCGCCCCCGCGGAGCTGCTCGACTGGCTCGTCCAGCGGGGGATCACGATCGGCTTTCTCCCCACGCCGCTGGCGGAGAGCGTGCTGCCGCTCCCGTGGCCCGCGGACGCGCCGCTGCGGACGATGCTCGTCGGCGGCGACCGGCTGCGCTCGCGCCCGGCCGCGTCGCTCCCCTTCCGCCTGGTCAACAACTACGGGCCGACGGAGAACACCGTCGTCGCCACCAGCGGCGCCGTCGCGGCGGAGGGCGACGGGCTGCCGCCGATCGGGCGGCCGGTCGGCAACACGACGGCGTACGTGCTGGACGGCTACGGCAACCCCATGCCGCACAAGGTGCCGGGCGAGCTGTTCGTGGGCGGCGCGCAGGTGGCGCGCGGCTACCTGGGGCGCCCGGGGATAACGGCGGAGCGCTTTCTCCCCGACCCCTTCTCGCGGACCCCGGGCGCACGGATGTACGCCACCGGCGACCGCGTGCGCTGGACGGCAGAGGGGGAGATCGACTTCATCGGCCGCACGGACTTCCAGGTGAAGGTCCGCGGCTTCCGCATCGAGCCGGGCGAGATCGAGACGGCGCTGCTGGAGCACGAGGGCGTGCGCGAGTGCGCGGTCCTGGCGCGCGAGGACGCGGGCGAGAAGCGGGTGGTGGCGTACGTGGTGGGCGACGTGGAGACGGACGCGCTGCGCGCGCACGTGCGCCGTATCCTGCCGGACTACATGGTACCTGGCGCGTTCGTCGCCCTGAACCGGTTGCCGCTGACTCCGAACGGGAAGCTGGACCGAAAGGCGCTGCCGGCGCCGGAGTACGCGGCCGACGCGGACCGGTACGTGGCGCCGCGTACCCCCGTGGAGGAGGTGCTGGCCGAGATCTGGGCGGAGGTGCTACGCCTGGAGCGGGTGGGAGTCCAGGAGAGCTTCTTCGATCTGGGCGGACACTCGCTGCTGGCTACGCGGGTGGTCTCGCGCATCCGCGAGGTGTTCGGGGTGGAGGTGCCGCTGCGGGCGCTCTTCGAGGGACCCACGGTGTCGGAGCTGGCCGGGCGCGTGGAGGAGATGCGGCGCGCGGGCGAGGGTGCCGCCCTCCCACCGCTGACTCCCGTTCCCCGGGAGGCGCCGCTGCCGCTGTCCTTCGCGCAGGAGCGGCTCTGGTTCCTGCACCAGATGGAGCCGGAGGGCGCCGGCTATAACATGCCCCGGTCGCGCCGGCTGCGGGGGAGCCTCGACGTGAGCGCCCTGGAGCGGGCGCTGGGCGCGTTGACGGAGCGGCACGAGGCGCTGCGCACCACGTTCCGCCCGGTGGAGCAGGGCGCCGTGCAGGTCGTGCACCCGGCCGCGCCCGCGCACCTGCCCGTGCTGGACCTCACCGGACTCGCGCCGCAGGCGCGCGAGCAGGAGGCGCGCCGCCTGGCGCAGGAGGACGCGGAGCGCCCCTTCGACTTGGAGCGCGGTCCGCTGCTGCGCGCGACGCTGGTGCGGCTCGCGGACGAGGAGCACGTCCTCCTCCTGTGCATGCACCATATCATCAGCGACGGTTGGAGCATGGGCGTGCTCTTCCGCGAGCTGTTCACCCTCTACGAATCGGCATCGCCGCTGCCGCCGCTGGCGGTGCAGTACGCGGACTTCGCCGTGTGGCAGCGCGGCTGGCTACAGGGCGAGGTGCTCCGCCGTCAGCTCGCCTGGTGGCGGGAGCGGCTGGGCGGCGCGCCCCCCGTGCTGGAGCTCCCGACCGACCGCCCGCGCCCCGCGGTGGCGAGCTCGCGCGGCGCTTCGCATGGGTTCCGCCTTCCCGCAGACGTCACCCGCGGGCTCCGCTCCCTCGCCCGGCGGGAAGGGGCCACGCTCTACATGGTGACGCACGCTGCCCTCGACCTGCTGCTCTCGCGCTGGTCGGGGCAGGAGGACCTGGTCGTCGGCTCGCCGATCGCGGGACGCACGCAGGTGGGGACGGAGGGGCTGATCGGCTTCTTCGTCAACACGCTCGCGCTGCGCATCGATCTTTCCGGCGACCGGTCGTTCCAGGAGCTCGTGCGCCGCGTGCGGGAGACGGCGCTGGGGGCGTACGCCCACCAGGAGCTGCCCTTCGAGCGGCTGGTGGAGGAGGTCGCTCCGGAGCGGGGCCTGTCGCACACGCCGCTCTTCCAGGTGATGTTCGCGCTCCAGAACGTGGACGCCGGCCAGGGGGCCGGCACCGCCGGGCTTCGGCTGGAGCCGTTCGGGGGCGAGATCCGGACGGTGCGCTTCGACCTGGAGCTGGACCTCCACGAGGTGGGCGAGGAGCTGGTCGGGAGCCTGCGCTTCCGGACCGACCTGTTCGACGCCGCCACCATCGAGCGCTTCGCGGCGCAGTACCAGACCCTTCTTGGCGCCGTCTGCACTGCGCCGGAGGAGCGTCTGTCGCGCCTGGCGATTCTGCCCGCGGAGGAGGCGCGGACGCTCCTGGCGTACGGGAGCGGTCCCGCCCGCGAGGACACGGGCGGCGTCCCGGTGCACCTGCTCTTCGCAGCGCAGGCCGCCCGCACGCCGGAGGCCGCGGCCATCCTGTTCGAGGGGGAGTCGCTCACCTACGCCGAGCTGGACGAGCGGACCGAGCGCCTCGCCCGGCGCCTGCGCGCCCTCGGCGTGGGTGTCGGGACGACGGTCGCCGTGTGCCTGGAGCGCGGCCCGGGTGTGCTCGTGGCGCCGCTGGCCGTGTGGAAGGCGGGCGGCGTCTACCTGCCGCTCGATCCCACCCACCCGGCGGAGCGGCTGTCCTTCCTGCTCGGCGACTCGGGCGCGGAGCTGGTGGTCACCGAGCGTGCGCTGGCCGGGCTGCTGCCGGAGCGGGAGGTGGAGGTGGTGCTGCTGGACGGAATTCCCACTCTCCAGGGCCGGGGGGGAGCGGAGGGGGGTGGCGCGGCGACGGCGGACGTCCTGCCGGGCGACCTGGCCTACCTGATCTACACGTCGGGATCGACGGGCACACCCAAGGCGGTGATGGTGGAGCACGCGCAGCTCACCCACACCCTGCGCGCCAGCCTCGAAACGCTCGGCTTCGCCCCCGGCGACGTGGTGGCGGCGCTCGCTTCGACCTCGTTCGACATCTCGCTGCTGGAGCTGGTCACG
>NZ_DATIND010000034.1 GCF_035474595.1 Longimicrobium sp. | reverse complement strand
GCGCTGGATCGGTCGCGATCCAGCGCACTTCTCTTTGGGGATTCATATCAGAAGCTGATGATCGCCTGCCGCGCGAATGCCGGCCTGCAGTCCCGCAGGGACTTCGTGCGGTTGTTGCCGCGAATTCATTCGCCTTCCCCGCCGGGGGAAGAACCCGCTACAGGAACTCGGGAGATGACACCGGCTCCCCCTCGGCGAAGCGCGAGGGGCGGAGCGAGCGCACGTCCAGCGTGGATGCGGCGCCGTCGAGGATGATCTCGGCCAGGAGATGGCCCAGCGCCGGCGAGTGCATCACCCCGTGCCCCGACGAGCCGTTGGCGAGAAAGAGGTTGTCCACCCCTGGCGCGCGCCCCAGCAGCACGTGCTTGTCGGGCGACATCTCGTACAGCCCGGCCCAGCAGGCGGCGCGGTCCACCGGCACCTCGCGCAGCGCGGGGAAGCGGCGGTGCGCGCGCCGCGTCACCTCCGGGAGCCACACCTCGTCGAACGCCGCGTCGTACGGCTCCGCCATCCGCGCCTCGTCCGGCCACAGCAGCAGCACGCGGCCGTCCCGCACGCGCGCGTGGAAGCCGTCATCCACGAAGATCGTCAGCGGCATGGTGTCCGGAAGCACCTCCGTCGCCACCGTCGCCGCCACCTGGCGCCGCAGCGGCGTCACCGGGATCTCCACCCCCGCCATCCGCGCGACTGCGCCCGCCCACGCCCCCGCCGCGTTCACCACCGCCCCCGCGGCCACGCCGCCGCCGCTCGTGCGCACGGTGGTGATCCGGTCGCCGTCCATGCCGAAGCCGGCGACCTCCACGCCATGGTCGAAGCGCACGCCGAGACGCCGGGCCGCCTCGGTGTAGCCGCGCAGCATCTCCAGCGGCCTGATGAACCCGTCGCACGTGCACCACGTCCCGCCCGCGATGCCGTCGATCGAGATGGCGGGGTTGATCTCCCGCGCCTCCTCCGCCGTGACCGCGCGCGGATCGCACGCGCCGGCCGCGTGCTGCACCGCCTGCGCGGCGACCAACGCATCGAGCGTCGCCGGCTCGTCCGCCAGGAAGAGGTAGCCGCACGGGCGATAGCCGGAGTCGACTCCCGTCTCGTCCGCGAAGCGCAGCAGCTTCTCCCGCGCCAGCAGCGACAGCCGCACGTTGACCTCCGATCCGAACTGGCAGCGGAATCCCCCCGTCGCCTTGCCCGTGCTCCCCAGCCCGGGCGCGGCCTCGCGCTCCAGCACCCGCACGCCCGTGCACCCGCGCGCGGCGAGGTGATACGCCACGCTCGCGCCGATCACCCCGCCGCCGATGATCACCACGTCCGCGGAAGCGGTCATATGCGAGTGAGTTGGAGAGGCAAGACGGAACGGACGAAGGAGATGCAATGAAGCGGCTCGGTGAGCCGGCGCGCAAGCCGGACGTCAGCCGCTCACTCGCCCAGGAACTCGCCGAGGGCGTGCAGGCCGTCGACGCGGTCGGCCAGCACCTTGGTGGCGGCGATGATCGGCACGGCCAGGAACGCGCCGGCCACACCCCACAGGAACCACCACACCATCACCGAGACCAGCACCGCCACCGGGTTCAGCTTCAGGCGGCGGCCGTACAGGATGGGGCTGACCAGGTTGTTCTGCAGCGTGGTCACGAGCAGGTACGCGCCCGGCGCCAGCAGCGCGTGCCCCGCCGAGTCGAATGTGGCCAGGCCGATCAGGGTCAGGAACAGCACCATCAGCGCGCCGCCCAAGTAGGGGATGAACTCCAGCAGCACCGTCATCATCCCCCACATCACCGGCGTGGGCATCCCGATCGCCCACATCGCCAGCCCCACCGCCGCGCCCTGCCCCAGGTTGATCAGCAGCGACACGACCAGGTAGCGCGAGACCACCGCCTCGGTCTCGCGCACCACCTCCACCGCGCGCTTCTTCTCGCGCACGTTCGGCAGCACGTTCACCAGCTTGCGCAGGAACAGGTCGTCCGACGCCAGCAGGAACCACACGAGCAGCACCACCTCCAGCAGCGCCGAAAGCACGCCCGCGGTGATGCCGAACACCTTGCTCGCGAAGCCGGGCACCGCCGGGCCGGGCGTCTGTCCCCCGTCCCGTCCCCCGCCCTTCGCACCGGCCTGGCCGCCGCCCATCGAGCCGGTCACGGATTCCATGCCGTGCGCCAGCGTGCGGAGTCTGGCCTCGGCCTTCTTCAGCGCCTGCGGCGTCTGCGTCGCGAACTTCTGCACCGGCGCGACCACCGCCGCCCCCGCGCCCACCAGCAGCGCCAGCGACGCGAGCACCACCAGCAGCGCGGCCAGCGCCGTCGGCACGCGCACCCGCTCCAGCAGGCGCACCACGGGCCGCAGCACCGCCATGAACACCACGGCCAGGGCAATGGGGATGAACACCTCGCGCCCGAAGTACAGCGCGAACGCCACCGCCACCGCGGCGACCGTTACCGCGGCCGCGGTGCGCACCGATCCGCCGCGGCCGTGCGGCTCGCCGGGCGAGGCGAAGCTTGCGGGCGTGCTCTCGCTCAACGGGGCGGCGTCCGGGCTCGGGTTGGGGGAGTGTCCAGCGTGGGTCGCGCCGCGGAAATGCAAGCTCGGGACCGGAGCGGACCCGGGATCGGAGGATGGAGATACGCGGCCCGCCGTGCGGAGACTCAGGACGTGCGACGGACGAAATCGATCACCACGCGCGCCAGCTCCTCGCCGCGGTCTTCCTGCAGGAAGTGCCCGGCGCCGCGGAGGGTGGCGTGCGGCTGCCCTGCCGCGCCCGGCACCCGCCGCTGGAACGGGCGCTCGGCGCCGCGGGTGATGCGCTCGTGCTCGCCGTACGCGGTCAGGAACGGCTTCTCCCAGCGCTCCAGCACCGCCCACGCGCGGAGGTTGGCCTCGCGCGCGGGGTCGTCCGGCCGCGTGGGCACCAGCGGGGGAAAGGCGCGCGCGCCGGCCTTGTAGCGCTCGCCCGGGAACGGCGCGTCGTACGCCTCCCGCACCTCGCGCGGCAGCCTGGTCCGCGACCCCGCCTGCACGATGCGGCTCACGGGGAGCCACGGCGTCCACCGCGCCCACGCCTGCCACGCGCGGAAGACCAGCGGCACGCGCCCGTCCCCCGTCGGCAGCGCGCCGTTGGCGACGACGATGCGCGCGAAGCGGTCCGGCATCTCCGCCGCCACCCGCAACCCGATCAGCGAGCCCCAGTCCTGGCACACCAGGGTGATCCCGTCCAGCCCCGCCGCCTCGACGAACCCGCGCATCCACGCCACGTGCCGCGCGTACGAGTAGGCGCGGACCTCCGCCGGCTTGTCCGAGCGCCCGAATCCCACCAGGTCCGGCGCGATGGCCCGAAAGCCGGCTTCCGCGATGGGCGGGATCATCTTGCGGTAGAGGTACGACCACGAGGGTTCGCCGTGCAGCATCAGCACCGGCGCCCCGTCGCGCGGCCCCTCGTCCACGAAGTGGATGCGCAGCCCGTCCACCGTCACGTAATTCGGGGCGAACGGGTAGCCGGGGAGATCGCGGAACCGCTCGTCCGGCGTGCGGAGGACGGTGGAGGACGCATCGGCCATCAAAGATCGCGACAGCAGGGGGATTCGAGTGGGTGTATGCGCGGAGATTACCGCAACAAGAACGCCCCCGCGGCTGCGGGGGCGTCCGGTCGTGCGAGAGGAATCGATCGAGGGCGATGCGTCAGGCCTCGGCGGCTTCCGCGTCCAGGTCCACCTGCTCGCGGCGCTCCACCTTCACCACGCCCTTGATCCGCTTCACCGCGCTGATCACACGGTTCAGGTGGGTGAGGTTCTCGACCTCGACCACGAACTCGCCCTTCATCCCGCGCTCGTCGGCCTTCATCTCCGCGCTCTGGATGTTGGTGTTGGTGCCCGAGATGGCGCTGGCCACCTCGGCCATCAGCCCGCGCCGGTCGGTGCCCTCCATCACCAGCCGCACGAAGAAGCGGTCGCTTCCGTCACCCTCCCACTGGATGTCCACCCGCCGCTCGGGGTGGTCGCGCAGCTGCAGGATGTTGGGGCAGTCGATGCGGTGGATGCTCACGCCGCGGCCGCGGGTGATGTAGCCGATCACCTTGTCGCCCGGCACCGGCTGGCAGCACTGGGAGTAGCGCACCATCAGGTTGCTCATCCCCTGGATCTTCACCGCCGGCGGCTCGCCGCGCACCCGCGACACCAGCCGCTCGAAGGCGGACGGCGCCTTCACCGGCTCGGCGGTCTCGGGCCACAGCTCGCGCATCACCGCGCCCGGGCCCAGGTCGCCGCGCCCCAGCGCCGCGAACAGGTGCGAGGCGTCGGGAAGGTTCAGCTTGCGCGCGGCGTCGTCGAAGCGCTCGTCGCTCACCTTCTCGCGGCGCGCCTTCTTGATCTCGCGCTCGATGAACTCACGCCCCAGCTCCACCGAGCTGCCGAACTCCTCGTCCTTGATCCACTGCCGGATCTTGTTGCGCGCCCGCGCCGTCTTCACGAAGGCCAGCCAGTCGCGCGAGGGCCGCTGGCGGGGATCGGTGAGGATCTCCACCGTGTCGCCATTGTGCAGCTCGCGGGTGATGGGGCTGATGCGGCCGTTCACCCGCGCGCCCACGCAGTGCACCCCCACCTCGGTGTGCACCGAGAAGGCGAAGTCGATGGGCGTGGCGGCCTTGGGCAGCTGCTTCACGTCGCCCATGGGGGTGAACACGAAGATCTCGTCCTGGAACAGGTCGATGCGGAGGAATTCCATGAACTCCTCCGGCTCCTTCGTCTCCTGCTGCCACTCCAGCACCTGGCGGAACCAGGTCAGCGTCTCGTCCACGTCGTCGGTGGCGCGCCCC
>NZ_DATIND010000033.1 GCF_035474595.1 Longimicrobium sp. | reverse complement strand
TCCTTGGCGTCCTGCGAGTTGAAGAGGAGCGCCTGCAGCTCCCGCTCCAGCGCCAGGCCCTGCTCCAGCGGCAGCTCGGCGCCGCTCTGGCAGGAGCGCTTGATGTTGCCCACCGCGAAGGTGGCCTTGTTGGGCCGCGTGAACTGCTTGGCGTACGCCAGCACCTGCTCCAGGAACTCGTCGCGCGAGCCGGCGTCCAGCACCTTGTTGACGATTCCCAGCCGCTCCGCCTCGTCGAAGTCGAAGTTGGTCCCCTCGGCCATGAGCTGGATCGCGCGGCTGGCGCCCACCAGCTTGGTGAGCCGCTGCGTGCCGCCGGTGCCCGGGAGCACGCCCAGCGCCACCTCGGGGAGCCCCACCTTGCCGGCGCCGCGCCGCGCGATGCGCAGGTCCGCCGCCATGGCGATCTCCAGCCCGCCGCCGACCGTGTGGCCGTTCAGCGCCGCGATGACCAGCTTGGGCGTGTGCTCGAAGCGCAGCAGCGTCTCGTTGGCGTGCAGGCAGAAGTAGTACTTCCAGGTGGGGTCGGCCTTCTGCAGCATGTTGATGTTGGCGCCCGCGCAGAAGAACTTCTCGCCCGCGCCGGTGACCACGATCACGTCGACGGCGGTGTCGAAGCGCGCCCGGAGGACGGCCGCGTCGATCTGGCGCATCATCTCGTGCGTGTACGTGTTCGCCGGCGGGTCGTCGAGGGTGAGGATGGCGACGCCGTCCTGCACCTCGTAGTGCACCAGCGTCTTCCCGGCGGTCTCCTGCGGAACGTCAACGGTCGCGGTAGCCATCAGTCACTCCGTGCTTGGTGATAGGGGTCGAACGTGCCTTCTTCGTGATCGAACTCTCGTACTTCCGTGCTTCTTCTCAGGCCGTCCGCCAGATCGGCTGCGGCTCGCCGGCCGCGCCCTCGTCGGCGCTGGCGGGCACGGTGGCGCCGTCGGGAAGGTAGCCGTGCAGGAAGATGCGGTACATGTCCTCCACCAGCGTCTCCACGGGAACGTCGGCTCCCGGGCGGTGCCAGTTGTACAGCCAGTTCATCATCCCGAACAGCGAGAAGGTGGCCACGCGCAGGTCGATGCCGCCGCCGGGGCGGATCTCGCGCAGGATCTCCATGGCCGTCTCGCTCAGCCGGCGCTTCTTGTCGTTCACGCGGCGGCGGAAGTCGCCGGTCAGCGACTCGCTCTCGTGCGAGAGCACCTTCATCTCCGCCTTGGCGTCGATGAAGTAGCGCAGGTGGTTCTCCACCAGGATGCGCAGCCGCCGGTGCGGCTCTTCGACGTTGGCCAGGTTGCGCTCCAGGTTGTCCAGCAGCGTGCCGAAGGCGTGGTCCTGGATGAGGAAGAGAAGCTCTTCCTTGCTGTTGAAGTAGTAGTACAGCCCCGACAGGGACACCCCCGTGGCGCGCGCGATGTCGCGGATCGACGCCTGGTGGTATCCCTTCTCGGCAAAGATCCGCGCGGCCGTGCGCAGGATGCTTTCCAGCTTCTCGTCGTAGGCGCTGCGCTCGTCCGTCATCGCTCGCGTCGCGGGTGCGCGGGGGCGTGCCGCCCCGCCGGTTCGAACGTCCGTCAACCTATCCCGCACCCCCGGCCGCGGCAAGGAGACGGGGTGCGCGCCGGTTGACCAACCTCAAGCCCCGCACTAGCTTCCCAGTGCTCCGGGTCCGCGCCCGGAAATCTCCCCCACATCCCGGTCCCCATGCGACCCTTCCGCCGGTCGGCAGCCCTGATCGCCGTCTCCGCCGCGCTCTGCGCGGGGGCCGCGGCGTGCGGCGACGCGCCCACGCTTCCCACCTCGTTCGCGCAGCAGGCGGGGGGGCGCACCTGGGTCGCGGTCACGCCGCCCGCGGGGATGCCCGGGGTGCGCACGTGGATGGCGTACGCGCCGCGCGAGGCCGCCACCCGGGTCCGCTCGCTGGAGCAGCAGGCCGCACGCGCCCGCCGCGCGGGGATGCTGGAGACGGCGCTGGAGATGGACGGCCAGGCCGCGCGCCTAGCCGCCACCTCGGTTTCCGCCGACCCGCCCGCGCCGCGGGTCTACGGCGCCGTGTCGGCCGTGCGCGAGTGGGAGACGCGCGCCGGGGAGCGGCTGCGCGCCGGGCGCTACCCCGACCTGGAGCGCGCCCTGGCCGCCGTCGCCGCCGCGCGCGCCGAGGCCGAAGCCGCGCTGGCGCGCGGCGAGACGCGCGCCGCCGTGCTCCGCCTGGCCGACGCCGCCGGCGCCGCGCGCGAGTTCGCCCCCGAGGCGGTCGCGCTGCGCCTGATCGCCGACGCCGAGCGCCGCGCGGGCGCCGATCCCGAGCCCGGGCCGGAGATGCGCCGCGCGCGCCTCCTCCTGCGCCTTTCCCGCGAGGCCCTGGCGACGGGCGACCAGACGCGAGCGATGAAGCGCGCCTGGTACGCCCTGCAGATCGTCGACGGGAGGGACGGCTCCGCCTCGCGCTGATCCGGAAATCGCAGAGATCGACGATCGAAACGAAGCCGCCGCTCCGGGATCTTGCCAGGGCGGCGGTTCCGCTTTGCTGCGCGTCCTCTGCATCGCTGGATCTCACGCGGAGACGCGGAGACGCGGAGGTGCATGCCCGGCATCTCCGCGTCTCCGCGGCTCCGCGTGAGGACGAGGTTGAACGAAGGCGGCGTCGCGGTTACTTTTCCTGCGCCTGCCCGGATGGCGAAATCGGTAGACGCAGCAGACTCAAAATCTGCCGCCCGCAAGGGTTTGTCGGTTCGAGTCCGACTCCGGGCACTGCCGCGCGGGCCGCTTCCTCCGGGAGCGGCCCGCGCGCGCTTCATCTCCATCTCGATCCATCTCGAGCTTTCCCGGCGCCGGTCCGCGCCTCGTATCTCCCAGAACCTCCATCCCTCCGGCTCGCATGCGAATCCCAATGCGAATCCGTCCCGCCCGCATGGCCGTGGCCGCGTTTTCGGCGCTGGCGCTGGCCGCCTGCGGAGAGCGCGGCGGCCCCGTGGCGCCCGCGCCGCCTCCGGAGCAGCCCGCCGCGCTGCTGGCGAGCGTCCGCTGCACCGCCGACGCCAGGGCGGGCACGCTCTCGTGCAGCCAGGCGGCCCTGCCGGGCGCGGCGCGCGGCTACATCATCGTGGGCGGGCAGGGGACGTACGTGCAGCTGACGTCGTCGAACGTGGCGTACAACTCGGGGACGCACATCTTCTCGTTCGACATGACCGTCCAGAACCTGATCCCCCAGCCGCTGGCGACGACGGACGGCACCACGGCGGACGCGAACGGCGTGCGGGTGATCTTCGCCTCGGGGCCCAACGTGCTCACGGGCGAAGGCTGTCGGGCAGCACCACCGAGCCCGCGTCCACGTGCACGACGAGCCCGCCGTCACTCTCCATCAGCGTCGACGAGGTGCCCGTCGCGCCGGCGCCTGGATCTCGGCCAGCACCTGGTCGCCGTCCCACACCGTGCGGCGCACCACGTTCTCAGTTCCGCCGGATCATGGGAAAGATATATGGACCGTGTCCGACTCTAGCTGCAGCTCAGCGGCTCCGAGATGGCCGGATTTATCTATAACGGCGTCCGCTTCGTACCGGGCAACTAATTTGTACGTCCCGCTTTCTGTGAACGCATACGCCCAGTTGCATGGTAGTGCAGTCGAAGAACTTCTTTCAGGCCCACATGCGAGGTCGAAGTGCCGTAAGACTGAATCGCCGGGAGCCCAAAACCGGGGCGGTGATCTCATGTGCGAACTCCTGCTATAGATATGCGGCCGCAGAATCGCGCCGGAAGGAGCTACGATTCCGAACGTGTAGAACTCTGGCTCGTCTACGATATGCATCGGGGTACGTCCATTAACCATCACAACGTCGACGACGACAGAGCCGTCACGCGCTCGTGGACGCGGATTCAGGCGGATAGTCGGCGTTGGACTTGGAACCTGGATTCCAGTTCTCCGGTTCTCTGAGCGCTGCGTCGCAACCTGCTCTCGAGGCTCTCGGGGAACCGAGCAGCCAACGAGAGAAATGATCGCTGCTGTCGTGAGAGCCACAGCCACACGCTTCGGTTTCATCCTTGTTATCCGTTCCTTGTTCAGAAGCCGAAACACGGTTTAGTTCGCGGGCAAGGTGCTCGCCATTCGAAGTAATGGACGTCCTTTGTGCCCACCCTCCCCCCGGACCTCAACCACCCGACGACAGCGGCGTGCGGTGCATCCGTCTGGTCCTTTCTCGATAGCTCGAAGAAAGCCTCGGCTGGAACACGCCACGCAGGCCTTCGGGCTCCACTTCTGGATGTTCGACGTGATAGGCTTCATGTACAGCAAAAACGAGTTGATCTGCCGGACTCCAATCGCCGTTCAGCACGACGACCTTCCATTCGTCGATCGTTTTACCTCTCCACCAGGTCTCCGGATCGCCGTCTGTGTTCTCGTCGTGCTGGTTAATTGCCCAGAAATCGCCTCCCACAACATTGACCCATATTGAGTTTTCTCATAGACGTCAGCCGCGTGCTGAAATACCAGCCCGCGTTGGGCGCGGAGTCTCCGCACAAGATCCTTGCAGGTCTGATCATTCTCGACGCACAACCCGATACGAATCGGTGTCTGAGATCGGGTCCCCCGCCGCGAAACCGTACGCATTCAACCCGCCGGCCAGCCCGATCGGATCCTCCTGCGTGAAGCGGCCGCTGGCCGGGTCGTAGTAGCGGCTGCGCATGTACATCTGGCCGCTGTTGTCGCGCATGCCGTCGATGAGCGTGACCATCCAGGCGAGCGGGCCGTTGACCGGTACGGTTGCTGGTCTCGCACCGTGGTGCATCCCCGGTTCACGTGCGGCGCAGGTGCACCGGAATCGTGGTGCACGAAACGGAAGTTATGCTCGGCGGCGGCGTTGCGGACTCTGACGGATGAGCGACCACTAGCGCGGGTTCCGGAGATCGGCCGGATTGGGCTCCGGTGAAAGTTTGCCTACCTGGGGCGCTGAACGAATTCGAGCTGTTCAGCAGAGAAAGTTGCGACCCACACAGTGTCGCCATTCCCTGCGGTACATTCGACAGTGTAGAAGGGGCCCCGATGCTCCTCGTGCGCATCGACGATGGTACCCAGATCGCCTACCTCGGGCAAGCGGCCGGAAATGTGCCACACGACTCGATCCTGGAGATGTGGTGGAAGGGCGAGGACCCTGACGGTATCGAACTCGCGGAGCCTGGGTGTGTGTGCGTACATGCGATCCCCTCATTTCCCATTTCGATACGAAGTTACGAAATTCAGCGTACTTCCGTCCTGTGACAACCGCCAGATCGTCACCATGTCCAGCGTTCGTCCGTTTGCACCCACCATCGGGCCGGTGAACTGTATATTTCCATCCCTCAGGGCAGCGGATGCGAGATTGTTTACCGCATGCTGATGTAGCGCAGGCTCAAGGGTTGTCTCGTCGAATCCAAGCAGGTTACGGAATAGCGGGCCTTTCCCAACGCTCGATGCGTTATCTCGTACATTCCCCAGAAGGAAATCTACCTTACCATATCGCGAGTTGACCGCGCCTGGCACATTCGTCTCCACACCAGCATCGACCGAACCCCCGCCGGACGCGGAAAAAGCGCCGAGGATCAAGCCCATCACCTGAATCCTGCCGGGCGCAGAATCCAGGTAGCGCCACAGCGCGTGTTGCTGTTGGCCGAGCCATGATGTGCGATTCGAGATCTTTCCCGCCATCGAGAAAGGCCACAGACGCGGGCATCCGGGATCGTTGCGGCGCGCGGGATCTTTGCAGGGATCCAACCCATACGGATCCCCATAGCTCACAGGATCACCAGCCGCGAACCCGTATGCATTCAACCCGCCGGCCAGCCCGATGGGATCCTCCTGCGTGAAGCGGCCGCTGGCCGGGTCGTAGTAGCGGTTGCGCATGTACATCTGGCCGCTGTTGTCGCGCATGCCGTCGATGAGGGTGCCCATCCAGGCGAGCGGGCCGTTGATGCTGCGGTTGCGCGTCTCGCGCGTGACCCACACGTGCGGGGCGGGCCACTCCACCTCCACGCAGTGGTACCAGCTGGTGTTCAGCGGCCCCGGTGCCTTGGGGTAGTCGGAGATCGTGCCGTCGGGCGTGGTGGTCTTGAAGTTCGAGCTCCGCGTGATGTGCACGCACGGCTTGGTGAGCGTGCCGCCGGCGTAGCTGCCGATGTCGTACTCCCCACGCCAGTCGCTGTGCAGCACCACCAGCTGCGGCGTGCGGATGGAGTCGCTGTAGTCCATGCGGATCAGCGAAAGCGGCGCGTCGATGCCGGGGCCATGGGTGTACACCACGCGCCCGTACTGGAAGCCCCGGTAGATCTGCGCCTGCGGCATCGTGTCGGAGGGCGCCACGTCGGCGCCGGCCAGCAGGCTGTCGGGCAGCACCACCGAGCCCGCGTCCACGTGCACGACGAGCCCGCCGTCACTCTCCATCAGCGTCGGCGAGGTGCCCGTCGCGCCCGGCGCCTGGATCTCGGCCAGCACCTGGTCGCCGTCCCACACGGTGCGGCGCACCACGTTCTGACAGTTGGTCTGGCAGAGGTACGCCTGCCGCGAGCGCACCAGGATGCGCCGCCCCAGCGCGTCGTAGCGGTACTCCTCGAAGGCCGAACGCTGGTTGCCGAGCGGCAGCCGCGACGTGTCGCACGCGTTGGTGTTGTCCGGCAGGATGAGACACGTGCGCCGGTCCAGCAGCCGCAGCCGTCCGTCCGCCCCATAGTACTGCCGCGTGAGGTCCACCAGGCTGGCCGTCACGTTGTCCGCCCCGCCACAGCTGAAGTGCCCCAGAATTCCGAGGAGCGGGATGGACCACTCGCTCGTGCAAGCCGCGTTGTAGGGCGTGGGGACGATCTGCTCGCGAAGCACGTAATCGCGGTTCCCGGCGCGATCGAACGTCGCCTCTTCGCTGTAGGTGGTTCCGCGCGACGCCCGCTGCCGCGCGGTGAACGGCTGGTACTGCTTGACGCTGCTGTCCGGCTCCTGTGTGTACTTGAAGCCGTCCTGGCTGCGCTGCACCGCGTTGTACTGGTTGCCCAGCGCGTCGACGCGGAAGCGCTCTTCCGACGCCGCGATCATCTGCCGCATCGTATAGCTCCCGGCCAGCGCCCCGAGCCCCGTGTACTCGTTCTGCACCGTGTCGCCCTGCAGCGTCTGCACCAGCGTGAGCTTGCCGCGGCCGTCGTAGGCCATCGTCTCGTCGTGCAGCGCCTGGTGCGTGGCCAGATGCTCCTCGTACCGCGAGGTCATCCGTCCGCCGTTGTCGTAGCCGTAGCGCTCCTGCACCCCGTTGCGCGTGAAGGTCCGGGTCCGTCCGCGCGCGTCGTAGGCATAGGTGTAGTCGGTGCCGAGCGCATCCCGGATGTTCAGGAGCTCGCCCGTGCCGGGATCGTACGAATACGTCTGCGCCGTCTGCGAAGAGCCGGGCTGCAGCCCGCCGGGCAGGGTCAGAGTGGTGCGCCGCCCATCCAGATCGTACCCGTACTGAAGCTGATACACGTGCGTGGTGGTGTCCTGCCCCACGTAGGTGCGGATGCGCTGCGTCTCCGACTGCAGGGAGCCGTACAGGGAGTACGTGCGGGCGATGGAGGCGTCCTGGTTCACCGCCGAGCGCATGTTCCCCATCTCGTCGTACGTGAAGACCGCGGTGTCGCCGCGCAGCGCGAACGGCAAGGTGTCCGTTCTCAGCGTCTCGAGTGCGCCCGTGCCGTTGTCCCGGAAGTACGGGAAGTACCAGGGGGGCGATGATTGGACCTGGCTGGAAATCGCCCGTCGCGTGGCCGCGGGCACGAAGCGGCGCCGCAGCCGGTTCAGCGTGTCGTACTGGAAGGTCACCGTCTCTCCGAGCCGGCTCTTCGTTCGGATCACGTTCCCCGCCGGATCGTACCAGGTCGAGTCGGCCGGGTTGTCCAGCGAGTCGGCCGGTGTGGTATCGGGCGCCAACTCGGCGATCTTGCGGTTCGCGGCGTCGTACGCGAAGCGCGTCGTCACGGTGTCCACGCCCGCCGAGTCGGGCAGCGACACGCGCGACACCGAACGAAGGCGGCTGGCCGCATCGTAGCGATTGACCACCACCACCTTCTGCGCGGGCGATGCCGGGCGGCCGGTGCGCGACGAGGCGATCGCCGGTCCCATGCTCTCGGACCGTGCCACGCGCCCCAGCTCGTCGTACACGGTCGAATCGCTCTGGTAGACCGGAGCCACGTTGAGGGCGGGCATGTTGATCTGCTGCCGGGTGCGGACCGGCCGGCCGATCTCGTCCGACAGCGTCTCGCTCCGCACCCCGAGCGGCGATACTACCGCGCTCAGGTTCCCCCGCGCGTCGTACTCGTAGCTCTCCACCGCCGCCGGATTTCCTGCCGCGGCAGGCTGCGTCACCGACGCGGCGAGGCCGGGTGCCGTGCCGGTGAGCGAGCGATACTGGAAGGTGACCCGCCGCGCCGGGTCGGGGCCCTGCCGGGTCCAGGCCGGACGGCCCAGGCTGTCGTACGCCATCGCCGAAGTCACCCCCTCGGCGCTGGTCGTGCGCGTCACCGCGTCCCACTTCGGGTCGTACGCGTACGCGGTGGCGGCGTACCGGTTGCCGGCGAAGTGCGACCAGTCGGTGGTGCCGATCAGGTTCCCGCGCGGGTCGTAGCTCGCCGAGAGCCACCGGCCGTTGGGGTACACGACCGAGGTCACCAGCGCCGGGAGCGCGGGGTTCTCGCGGCGGATCTGCGTGGCGTTGCCCATGGCGTCCACCACGCGCACCGGCGCGCCCCAGCGGTCCAGCACGAACTTCGTCGTGTCTCCAACGTCGGTGCGCGGTCCGTCCAGCCGCGTGTACACGACCGATTGCGCCACCGGCCCCGCGATCCCCTGCGACTCGGCCGCGCGGAAGCCGAGCCTGATCGAGTCGCCCGGCGCCAGCCCCAGCGCGGTGCCGGAGAGCAGCCCCGCGGCGTCGTAGCGGAAGAAGGTCGTCGGGGTGCCGCCGGGGCTGGTACGGTCGGTGATCCGCCCGTTCGTGGTGGTCAGCAGCACGTGCGGCCTGGCCGTGTTCATCGGGCTGCCGGAGGGCGCGTTCACGCGATACTGCGGCTCGTAGATCCGCCGCACGTCGCGCCCCACCACCTCCAGCCGCACCACCCGCGCCGAGTCGGCCATCCCCCGCACCCCTGGCGCCACCACCTCGGCCAGCACGCCGGCGTTGTAGTTGAAGAAGTACGCGACACTGTCGGTACCCAGCGGGACCACGATCCTCGCCAGCTGCGCGCCGTTGTACTCGAAGCGCGTGGTGTGGCCCAGCGGGTTCACCGTGCGCCGGTGGCGGCCGTCCATGTCGTAGTAGATCTTCGCGCCGCCCGGCAGCGTCCGCACCAGCTCGTTGTTCACCGCCCTGATCGTGTCCGGCCGGTCGAACGCCGGGCCGATCCACGAGACGCCGTCCGCCGCCTTCTGGTACACCCGCGTGCTTCCATCGCCGCCCACCCACAGCAGTTCCGTCGTCCCGACCGCCACCAGCTGCTCCATCCCCGCCAGCCACCACCCGCTCCCGAAGCCGCTCTGCGCGCGGTTCACGATCGCGATCCGCCCATCGCGTGAGTAGATCACCCCGCTCGTTCCGCCCGGGTAGTACGCCGTCACCTCGAAGTGATACGGGTAGAAACCCGTCGCGTACTGCGTTCCCGACGCATCGAAGCCCAGCGCCACGCGCGCCGTGTCACCCGCAGGGAAGCCCGCCCACCGCTGGTTGGCGACCTCGCCCCCGCTCACCACCAGCCGCGCGCCGATCGAGTCCGGGCGCGCCTTCGCCAGGTCGCGCACCACGTGCGCGGCCACGATCGGAAACGGCTTCGCGTGCTGGCTGTTGTAGATCAGCACGGGGGTGCGCGCCCGGTTCAGCACCCGCGTCGACGGCAGCGGCGCCACCAGCCGCAGGTCGCCGCACTCGTACGCCGCCCCCGCGCCCACCGACGCCGTCACGCACATCGAGCGCTCCGAGAGCGTCAGGTCCGCGCGGTCGCCCACGCCGCCGGGCGCTACCAGGCTCGCCGTCGCGTTCACCGCCGTGCTCGCCGAGCCCGTTCCGCCCGCCGTTACCTCGTGCGCCACGAGGCCGACCGTCTCCTGGCTGTACGAGCCGACCCGGTAGCTCACCCCGACGATCGCCGTGTCGCCCGGCGCCACCGTGACCTGCCCCGCCGCCGGCGTGCAGGAGAACACGTTCGTGCACACCGCCTCGAGCGAGAACGTCTGCGTCACGAGCGTGCTGGGGTTCACCACCCGGAAGGTCTCCAGCCCGGGCTGCTCGTTCCCCACGGCGCTCGGCACCCGCGACACCTGGCTCTGCGTCGCGATCACCTGCGGCGGCGCCTGGTAGCTGTACGTCGCGGACACGGTAGACGAGCAGTGGCTCAGCACGTCGCAGATCCGCGCCGACACCGTGACGCTCGCGCTCCCCGTCAGCGACACCGTGCCCTGCGACTGGGCGTGCGATCCGTCGGTCGCCGTGTAGGTGAACGAGCCCGCGCTCTCGACATTGTTGATCTTGATCGACCGGGAGGACGCGTTCAGCCCCTCCGCCGAGCTCCAGTTGATCGTGACCGTCACCGACGCCGTGGATACCGCCCCGGACGCGGGATTGATGGACACCGTCGGCACCGACCCGCCCCCGGTGCAGTTCGGGTCCGTGACGGGGCACTGCGCCCGCAGACGCGCCGGCACGAGCGGCAGGATCGTCAGGCACAGGGGGAGCAGAATTCCCCGCAACAGCGAGGAATATCCTCGGATGGAAAGCATGGATGAGCGGGTGTGACGTGGGTCGGGGAGGGATACGGGGCGCATCCGCGGAGCAGGAAGTACCGGTCAAATTGTGGCGATCGCGCCGTCCACGCGCAAGCACCCCGGCGAACCAGGTTCCGGCGCGCCGGGGCGGGACTCACCCCAGCCCCGCCGGACCGCGGCACGGAGATTGATCGCACCGCGTGCGGCGCGCGGCGCACGGCCGGGCGGATACGGACCAGGAGCGATAACGGAATGCTGAGCGACCAGGACAGGAGCCGGATCGAGCAGGTGCTGCTGCGCGAGCGCAGGCAGGTGCTGGAGAACATCGGCCACTTCGACGAGCGGCTGAACGACCTGCGCGAGCGCGCGGGCGAGCTCAGCCTGTACCGCTTCCACCCGGCCGACGTGGGCACCGAGTCGCAGGACCAGGAGCAGGACTACCTGCTCACCAGCATGGAAGGCCGCCGCCTCTACCAGATCGACGAGGCGCTGGAGCGGCTGTACAAGACGCCCGAGGAGTTCGGCAGGTGCGAGGTGGACGGGCGCGACATCGAGATCGAGCGCCTGGAGGTGATCCCCGAGACGCGCCTCTGCGCCGAGCACGCGCTGCAGGCCGACCAGGCGTCCGGCGCCGCCACCGAGGCCGACCCGCGCGAGGCCGCCCGCACCGGCGACGAATCTGCGATCTGAACGACAGGGGTTTAGACGGAGAAGCAGAGCAGCAGAGGGGACTCCTCCGCTGCTCTGCTTTTCCGCGTGATACGGGATCTGGCAATCACCTGTGCATTGCGAACGCACGGAGAGACGTCATTCTGAGGCCGGCCACACCGTCGTTGCTCCCCGCACCAACGGTTGCAGGCCGAGGATCTATAGGTGAGGTCGCCCGTGCGCTGGCGGATTGCACGATCGATCCCCCGGCTCCGCTATGAAACGCACCCTTCTTCAGGACCGGGCTCATACCGGACCCGGAAGAAGACTCCGATGTGTTTCCCGGCGGACGTGCTGGACGGGGTATGGATCCTTCGGCCTGCAACCATCTGCGCAGAAACTGGTTGCGGCGTGGCCGGCCTCAGGATGACGTCAGGGTGATGGGGCCCGCGCCGACTCTCCGGGCAGATTCCGTATCAGACGATCTCGCGGAGGATCTCCTGCAGCGCCTCGCGGGCACGCATCACCCGCATCTTCAGCGCGCTGATCCCCGTCTCCAGTCGCTCCGCCATCTCCTCGTAGCTAAGGCCGTCCACGTGCTTCAGCAGGAAGGCCTCGCGCTGCGCGGGGGGCAGCCGCATGAGCGCCGCCTGCACCACGCGCCCCAGCTCCGCGCGCTCCAGCGTCAGGCCGGGATCGTCGCCCTCGCCGGCGGCGTGCGCGTCGTCCTGCAGCGGCGCGGTGTGCTGGCGGCGGTTCTTCAGCCAGTCCTTGCAGCGGTTGCGCAGGATGCGGAAGAGCCACGCCGCGAAGCGCTCGGGGTCGCAGGTGTGCAGCCGCGTGAACGCCTTCACGAAGCTTTCCTGCACCAGGTCCGACGCCGCGTCGCGGTCGCCCACCATGGCGGCCGCGTGGCGGAACATGCTGTCCTGGTAATGCGCGACGAGGCGGGCGTACAGCTCTCGCTCGCCCGCCAGGATGCGCCCGATCAGCTCCGCGTCGGCCTGCGGCTCCACTCCCCGCCCACGTCCGGTGTTTCGTACGATAAAAAGGGCGCATCCCGCGCCCCCGCGACCGTGCGCCCGTGCCTGCAAGTCCCGGCCCCCGGCGCGCTTCCGCGCCCCCGCGGGCGCGCTTGCCACACCGCGGCCCCCGCGCTATGTTGGCGCGCCGCCGCTGGCCCGGATGGTGCACGCCGCCCCGGGCTCCGCAGGGCGGACGCGGCGCCGCGAGGGGGCGGCACACGTTTCCGAAATTCTAGCTTCGCACGGGCGTTCGAGGAAGACAGATATGGCTGGCAAGGGGCTGGAAGGGGTCGTGGTCGGTCAGTCCAGGCTGAGCGACATCAACGGCGAAGTCGGCGAGCTGATCTACGCCGGGTACGACATCGACGACCTGGCGCGCAACACCACCTTCGAGGAGGTGTGCTACCTCCTGTGGAACGGCGAGCTTCCCAACCGGGAGCAGCTGGACGGCTTCAAGCGCGAGCTGGCCGCCAACGCGCGCCTTTCGGACGAAATGCTGGCGGTGCTGCGCACCCTGCCCAGGGACGCCGACCCCATGGCGGCGCTGCGCACGGCCGTGTCGGCGCTGGGCACGTTCGACCCCAAGGCCGACGAGATCACCGACGCCGAGGTCCGCCGCAAGGCGCTGTACCTGACCGCCGTGACCCCCACGCTGGTGGCCGCGTACGACCGGCTGCGCAACGGCAACGAGCCGCTGCAGCCGAAGGAGGGAAAGAGCGTCGCCTCGAACTTCCTGTACATGCTGAACGGCGAGGAGCCCAACGACACCCGCTGCCGCACCATGGACGTGGCGCTGGTGCTGCACGCCGAGCACGCCATGAACGCCAGCACCTTCGCGGCGCGCGTCACGGCGGGCACGCTGTCGGACGTCTACTCCTGCATCACCTCCGCGATTGGTACGCTGAAGGGCCCCAGCCACGGCGGCGCCAACGTGGAGGTGATGAACATGCTCCGCGAGATCGACGAGAGCGGCCAGGACCCGGCGGCCTGGGTGCACGGCGCCCTGGAGGGCGGGAAGAAGGTGATGGGCTTCGGGCACCGCGTGTACCGCGCCACCGACCCCCGCGCCACGGTGCTGCGCGAGCTGGCCGACAAGATCATGGCCGAGGCGGGCGAGACCCGCTGGCTGGACCTGTCGGACAAGATCCGCGCGGCCATGGCCGACGAGATGGAGAAGCGCGGCAAGAAGATCTACCCCAACGTCGACTTCTTCAGCGCCTCGGTCTACACCACGCTGGGGATCCCGATGGACCTGTTCACCGCCGTGTTCGCCATCGCGCGCACGCCGGGGTGGACGGCGCACCTGCTGGAGCAGTACGCCGACAACCGCCTGATCCGCCCGAGCTCGGAGTACGTGGGCCCGCGCGGCAAGAAGGTCGTGCCCATCGACCAGCGGTAAGGCCCCCGGCGGGGCGTGGCGCACGCGGGGCGCGGCGGGGTGCCCGCCGCGCCCTCTTTTAGTACGGGAGGTACGGAAGTACGAGAGTACGGAACAGAAGTGCGAGAGTGCGAAGGTGCGAGAGTGGTCCGCGGCTCGCCACGCCCTCACGCTTTCCTCACCCCT
>NZ_DATIND010000032.1 GCF_035474595.1 Longimicrobium sp. | reverse complement strand
GACGGGCGATAGATCCTTCGGCCTGCCGTCACCGGTGCGGCGGCGAGTTCATCGCGGCCGGCCTCAGTATGACGTCTCCGGGTGTTTTCGTGCGATGAACTGATGTCCCGGTCTACTTCACCCAGTCGCGGACCTTGGCGTAGACGGTGGCGTCCTCGTGCAGGTTGCTGTGCGTGAGGCACGACGTCTGGGTGTTCACGGCGCCGCCGCTCAGGGGCACGCTGCTGTCGGGGTTGATCACCTCGTCGCACGGTGACCAGAACGTCGCATAGCGCGGCGTGCCGGGCGTCTCGTCCACCGAGTTCAGGTTCTTCAGGAAGGTGCTGCCGGGGTACATCTCCTGGCACGCCGTGGTGAAGCAGGCGTACGCCGTCTGCGTCCCGTGGTTGGGCCCGCCGAGCGAGACCCACGCGTCGATCTTGCCGCTGCCGCCCAGGTTCTTCGCATAGTAGCGCGTGCTCAGCGCGCCCATGCTGTGGCTGACGATGTCCACCTGCGTGGCCCCGGTCGCGGCGAGCACGGAGTCGACGCGCGCGGCCAGCAGCTTGGCGGTGGTGGCGTTCGACTGGTCGGAGCTGTAGGTGAAATTGCTCAGCTCGGCGTCGGTCCAGCCATCGGCCTTGAAGCGGCCGATCATGGTGGTCCACGTGGACGCGGTGCCGTGCCAGCCGTGCACGAAGATGATGGGGTTGTGCGCCGGCGGGATGATGGCACGCCGCGCGCCGGCCGGGCCGAGCAGGTCGCCGGAGCAGCCGGCCAGCGCGATGGCAGCAAGGACGACGGGAAGACGCTTCCAGGGGTGACGCATGACGATCCTCGAGACGCGGATGGGTGGCGGCCCCGGACAGGTGATGCGGAGCCGTTGCAGATTTGGGGTTTCCGCGCCATCAAGGCACGCCCGGTGCCACACGCGTACGTCGAGGTGATGATGATCTAACTTGATGCAGATCGACTACTTGAAACTCCCCGTCCATTCAGCCCGGAAGGAATGTTCCGGAAACAAAAGAGTGCATTCCAACGGAAGCTGCACCGAACCGTATCGATCGAACCCGGTCTTTCGTCAGCGGCTTGCGGCGACCTCCGCCAGGTGCGCCTCGGTGAGGTCGGCGGCGCGGTCCCAGGTGAAGCCCTGCGCGAACTGATGCGCGCCCGCGCCCAGCCGCGCGACCTCGACCTCGTCCATCGCCAGCCGCTCCAGCGCGTCCGCCAGCGCGGCGACGTCGCCGTGAGGGTAGAGGAGCCCCGTGGTGTTGTGGACCACGGACTCGCGCAGGCCGGGCGAGTCGCTGGCGATGGTCGGCGTGCCGCAGGCGGCGGCCTCGATGTTGGTGATCCCCCACCCTTCCTTGGGCGACGGCTGCACGGTCGCCCACGCGCGCCGCATCAGGTCGCGCTTCCCCTCCTCCGTCACGAATCCCGCGAAGGTCACGCGATCCCCCACGCCCAGGCGGGCGACGGTCTCGCGGAGCCGCGGCTCGTCATCCCCCTTCCCCGCGATCACCAGCCGCACGAAGCGGTTGCGCGCCCTGAGACGCGCCACGGCCTCGATCGCGTGGTCGATCCGCTTGTACTTCTTCAATCTGCCGACGGAGAGGAAGGTGGGCTCCGCGTCGCGGGAGATGGATGGATCGGGGCGGAAGAAATCCACGTCCACGCCGTTGTGGATCACGCGGATGTCCTGCCGCCTGAGTCCCCGCGCGACCAGGTCGTCGCGCGTGCTCTCCGAGACGGCTTCGGCGGGTAGCCCGCGGTAGACGAGGGGGATGGGGCGCTCGAGCATCCAGGTGGCCGCGGCGAACGGAGCCGAGGCCTCGCGGAAGGCGGTGGTGCCGAAGAGGTGGTGGACGAGCAGGGCGAGCGGGCGCTCGACCCAGTACGGCGTGAAGAGCGGGATCTTGTTCAGGTCCTCGACGACGGCGTCGAAGCGTTCCGCGGCGAGATGACGGCGGTAGAACGGCGCGGCTGCCAGCGTGAAGGTGTGCCGGCCGCCGGTGCGGTGGATCCGCATCCCGTCCGCCTCGTCCGCCGGCGAGGCGCCGGGGAAGCCGGAGCAGAGGAGGGTGACGCCGTGCCCGCGCCGCGCCAGCCGGCCGAAGATCTCGTGCAGGTGGACCTCGGCGCCGCCGGAGTGCGGGTTGGCCAGGTCCTGCCAGTTGATGACGAGGAGCTTCACCGCGCCGGCGCGGCCCCTTCCGGCGCGACCCGGCGCATCACCGCGTCGAGCACGCCGTTCACGAAGCGCGGGCTGTCGTGGGTCCCGTACTTCTCCGCCAGCTGCACCATCTCGCGGATGGTGATGCGGGGCGCCACGTCGTCCACGAACAGCATCTCGGCCACGCCCAGGCGCAGCACGTTGCGGTCGATGGCCGCCAGGCGCTCCATCCGCCAGTTGGTGAGCGCCTCCAGCACCAGCGCGTCGATGCGCTCCAGGTTGGTGGCCACCAGGCGGACCAGCACCTCGGCGTACGGCCGGTTGGCCGGCGACACGCGCAGGGTGGAGAAGAGCGTCTGCAGGATGCGCATCGCGTCTTCGGGCTGCCCGCCGCGGCTCTCCCACGCGTAGAGCCCCTGGAGCGCCCACCCTCGGGCCTTGCTGCGGCTTCTCACCCGGCCTTCTCCCCGTTCTTCAGCGTGGCGTACAGGTCGGCCATCTCCAGCGCGGCAAGGGCGCTGTCCCACCCCTTGTTCCCGGCCTTGGTGCCGGCGCGCTCGATGGCCTGCTCGATCGTGTCCGTCGTGAGCACGCCGAAGATCACCGGCAGGTCGTGGGCCGCGGCGACCGCGGCGGTGCCGCTGGCGGCGTGCCCGGCCACGTAGTCGAAGTGCGGCGTGGCCCCGCGGATCACGCATCCCAGCGCGATCAGCGCGTCGAAGCGCCCGCTGGCGGCGAGGACGGCGAGCGTCCCCGGGATCTCCCACGCCCCGGGCACCCAGGCCGCCTCGATGTTGTCGTCCGCCACGCCGTGGCGCAGCAGGCAGTCGCGCGCGCCCGCCAGCAGCGGCCGCGTGATGAAGTCGTTGAAGCGGGCCACGACGATCCCGAACCGCCGCCCGTCACCCCGGAAGTGCCCCGCGTGCTCGATCATCGGAAAGAAAGTGCGTGAGTGCGTGAGTGCGTGAGTGCGTGAGTGCGTCGGATTCGAGCGGAGCCAGCGCACTTCCGCACTTCCGCACTCACGCACTTCTGTTCATGCCGCCTGCTCGTCCAGCTGCTCCTCCCCGTCCACCGGGAAGAGGTGGCCCATCTTGTCGCGCTTGGCGCGCAGGTAGCCGCTGTTGTGCGGGTTCGGCTTCACGCCGAGCGGCACCTGCTCCAGCACCGACAGGCCGTATCCGTCGATCCCCACGATCTTCTTGGGGTTGTTGGTCAGGATGCGGATGTTCCGGAGCCCCAGGTCCAGCAGGATCTGCGCGCCGATTCCGTAGTCGCGCAGGTCGGGGCGGAAGCCCAGCTTCTCGTTGGCCTCCACCGTGTCCATCCCCTGGTCCTGCAGGTTGTAGGCGCGCAGCTTGTTCACCAGCCCGATCCCCCGCCCCTCCTGGCGCAGGTAGACGATGGCGCCGCGCCCCTCCTCGTCGATCTTGCGCATGGCGGCGTCCAGCTGCTCGCCGCAGTCGCAGCGCAGCGAGTGGAACACGTCGCCGGTCAGGCACTCGCTGTGCATGCGCACCAGCACGCCGTCCACCCCCTCCACCTCGCCCTTCACCATCGCCACGTGCTCGAACTGGTCCACGTCGTTGTGGTAGGCGATGATGCGCCACTCGCCCGACGGGGTGGGGATGATGGCCTCGGCCGCGCGCCGCACCAGCCGCTCGCGCTGCAGGCGGTACGCGACGATCTGGGCCACAGTGATGAAGCGGATGCCGTAACGGGCCGCGAACTCCTCCAGCTGCGGCCGGCGCGCCATGGTGCCGTCCTCGTTCATGATCTCGCAGATCACGCCGCCGGGCTTCAGCCCCGCCAGGCGGGCGAGGTCCACCGAGGCCTCGGTCTGCCCCACGCGCCGCAGCACGCCGCCGGGGCGCGCGCGCAGCGGAAAGACGTGGCCCGGGCGGCGCAGGTCGCCGGGGACGCTGGCCGGGTCCATGGCCACGCGGATGGTGGTGGCGCGGTCGCTGGCGCTGATCCCCGTGGTCACGCCGAAGCGGTGCGCCGCGTCCACCGACACGGTGAAGGCGGTGCCCAGCGCCTCGGTGTTGTGGTCGGTCATCAGGCGCAGGTCCAGCTCGTCCGCGCGCTCCGCGGTCAGCGCCAGGCAGATCAGGCCGCGCGCGTGCGTGGCCATGAAGTTGATGATCTCCGGCGTCACGAGCTCCGCGGCGCAGACGAGGTCGCCCTCGTTCTCGCGGTTCTCGTCGTCGGCCACGATCACCATCTTCCCGTTCCGGATGTCCTCGATCGCGGCCTCGACCGTGTCGAACGGCATCGTCTCCCTCCTTCTATACGCTCGAACCGCCGATACGCTCGATCAGTGCAGGTACGATCAACCCGCCGAATCCGACCAACGGCGCGATTTCCGGCAAAAATGCGAGTGTTACCGACGAAAATGCGAGTAAACTCGCGGCTACAACGGCACGCAGTCCGCCTTCGCGGACTTCAACCGCAGCACTTAGCACTTGGCACTTGGCACTTAGCACTTAGCACTTAGCACTTCTTTTCAGTACCCCCACGCCTTCATCACGTGCTCCGGCTCGGCCGCGCCGCCGATGGACTGCGCGGCCGGCATCCCCAGCAGGTGGCGCACGTACTTGCCGATGGTGTCGCCCTCCAGGTTCACCGCGTCGCCCTCGCTCAGCTCCGCGAGATTCGTGTGCTCCCAGGTGAAGGGGATGATGGACACCTGGCAGACGTCGGGCGCCGGGAGCGCGTTCACCGTGAGCGAGATGCCGTTCAGCGTGATGGAGCCGTGCAGCACCGTGACCGACGCCACGTCCGCGGGCATGCGGAAGTCGATCAGCACCAGCTCTTCCTCGCGGCGGATGGAGATCACCTCTCCCAATCCGTCCACGTGGCCCTGCACGATGTGCCCGCCGAGGCGCTGGCCGAGCGAGAGCGCGCGCTCCAGGTTCACCCGCCGCCCGGCCTCGAATCCCCCGAACGTCGTCCGTCCCAGCGTGGTCCCCACCGCCTGCACGGTGAAGGCGTGGTCCAGGATCGACGTCACCGTCAGGCAGGCGCCGTCGATGGCCACGCTGTCGCCCAGCCCCAGCCCGTCCAGCACCGCCTGGCAGGAAATGGTGCAGACGACGCCGTTGCCTTCCTCGCGCACGTCCTGGATGGTGCCGACCTCTACCACGATCCCCGTGAACACCCCTACTCCCGTGCGAGCGTGACCAGCGTGTCGGCGCCGAAGCTCTCCGTCTCCACCCGCCTCCAGCGCGGCGCCTCCGTGATCGCCGGGCTCTCCAGCGCGGCGAAGGGGCTCAGCCCGTCGGGGCCCAGGAAGACCGGCGCGTAGAAGAGGTGGAGCCGGTCCACGAGCCCCGCGCGCAGCAGCGATCCCGCGATTTCGGCGCCGCCTTCCACGAACATGGACCGAATCCCCGCCTCCCGCAACGTTTCGAGCGTCCGTTCGACGCCGTCGCCGGACGTCAGGACGCGCACGCCGGCCCCCTCCAGCGCCCGCTGCCGCTCCTTCGGCGCATCCGCCCTCGCGATGGCGATGACCGGCACCTCGTGCGCCGTGCGGACGAGATTGGAATCGACCGGCAGCCGCAGCGCGCGGTCCAGCACCACGCGGGCGGGGGGGATGCGGGGGATGACGGAGCCGCGCGCCGTCAGCAGCGGATCGTCGGCCAGCACGGTGCCGACGCCGACCGCGACCGCGTCGAACCCCGCGCGCAGGCGATGCGTCTCCACCCGCGCCTCCTCGCCCGTGATCCACACCGAGCGTCCGTCGCGGTCGGCGATGCGCGCATCCAGCGACAGCGCCAGCTTCAGCGCGACGAACGGCCGCGCATCCCCCGCCGCCGAGTGCGCGTGGAAGAAGACGGCGTTCTGGTCGCGCGCCGCCTGCTCCTCCACGCCGCCGGTGACGTCGATCCCCGCCGCGCGCAGCACCTCGCCGCCGCCGGACGCCTTCGGGTTGGGATCGTGCGCCGCGAACACGACGCGCCGCACCCCGGCGGCGAGCAGGCCGTCGGTGCACGGCGGCGTCTTCCCGAAGTGCGAGCAGGGCTCAAGCGTCACGTAGGCCGTCGCGCCGCGGGCCGCATCGCCCGCCGCGCGCAGCGCCTCGACCTCGGCGTGCGGCTGGCCGTACTCCGTGTGCCATCCCTCGCCGACGACGGCGCCGTCGCGGACCAGGACGCAGCCGACCATCGGGTTGGGCGCGGTGCGGCCCCACCCACGCGGCGCCAGGGCCAGCGCGCGGCGCATCCATTCGCGGTCCTCGGGACGCTCACTCATGATTCTCGTACCAAACCGGGGAGATCGGCTTCTGCATCCGCACTGCACCCGCCCGACGTCATCCTGAGGCCGGCCACACCGCAACTCGCATCATCCCAACCCTTTGCAGGCCGAAGGATCTGTGGGCGCGGCAGCACGTGAGTCGGCAGGATGTACCGATCCTTCTCCGGATTTTCGTATCACACGGAGGAAACGGAGAACTGCTCTGTATCTCCGTTCCCTCCGTTTCCTCCGTGTGATATCGGATCTAGCAATCACCTGTGCATTCCAAACGCACAGAGAGACGTCATCCTGAGGCCGACCACGCCGTCGTTGCCCCCACACGCGCGGTTGCAGGCCGAAGGATCTATAGGCGAGGTCGCACGTGTGCTGTCGGATTGCACGATCAATCTCCGAATCCGGTATGATGCCTTCCGGTTACGGACTCCGAAAACGCGCGGGCGAAGGTCGCCCCTCGCCCGCCGCGTCGCATCTCCATCTACCCGAACGGGTTACAGCGACAGCCGCAAGGAGAGGCTGCCGAAGACCGTCCCCGAGCCGGGGTCGAACGTGGCCGCGGCCGACGGATAACCGGGAATGGCGTCGCCGCCGCTCATCCACCCGCCCTCGAGCGTGACGGCGCCCACGGTCAGCGGAAGCGAGACGTTGCCGAAGAGGGACCAGCGGCCCTCGTCCACGTCCTGCTCCACCGTCTGGAAGACGCTGCCGTCGGTGAGGGAGAAGCGCGCATCGCGCCCGGTGAAGCGGTCGTATCCCGCGCCGCCGACCAGCCCGAACCGCGCCACCCGCCTGGCCACCGTGGCGCGGACGCTCACGTCGGCCACGCCGAAGTCCAGCTCGCCCGGCGTGCCCGCGCGGGTGGAGCCGACCTGCACGCCGTTCACCTGGCGGTACATCGCCGAGACGTTCACCGCGGGGGTGCCGAAGGACTCGCGCAGGATGCCCAGGCGCGCGCCCACGCCCCAGGTGAAGCTGGCGCCCTCGCGCGAGCCGCCGCCGGGGAGCACCCCCACGCTGGCCAGCAGGTCCACCGCGCCCAGCCCCGCCACCCCGCCGGCCAGCCCCCGCGAGAGCGACACCGCCAGGTCCGCGTCCACCGAGCCCACCAGCTCCGCGCTCTCGCTCCCGGCCGGGTTCGCGCTCCCGACGTCCGGCAGGCGCATCCGCGCGCCGGTCAGGCGCAGCTCCGCGGTGAGGCTGGGGAAGAAGCCGAGCCGCACGCCGGCCACGCTGGCCGTCCCCTGCAGCGGGTTGCCGCCCGCGGCCGCGATCCCCACCTGCGGCACCGCGCTGTGCAGCGCCTGGGCGACGGCCGGGCAGGCGCCCCCGAACATCGACGGGGCGACGCAGCTCCCCACCTGCGCCCGGGCGCTCTCCGCCGTCAGGACGATCGCCAGCGCGGCCGCGGCCAGCCCGAGCTTCGTCCTTCCCATCATCCGAGCACCGTCCGGCCCTCGCCGGGGACGATCTCCCCCGCGACCCAGGCCCGCTCCCCCGCCCCGCGCAGTTCGGCGACGACCGCGTCCGCGCGGTCCGCGGCGACCACGGCCACCATCCCCACGCCCATGTTGAAGGCGCGGAACATCTCCCGCTCGTCCACCGCGCCGTGGCGCTGCAGCACGCGGAAGACGGGCGGCACCGTCCACGACGACAGGTCGAAGCGCGCATCAAGTCCGTCCGGCAGGATGCGCGGGACGTTGTCCACCAGCCCGCCGCCGGTGATGTGCGCCAGCCCGCGGATCTCCCCGCGCTCGACCAGCGGCCAGAGCGGCTTCAGGTACGAGCGGTGCACGCGCAGCAGGACGTCGGCCACGCTCGCGTCCTCGTCCGGAAACGGGTCGTCGACGGAGAGCCCCATCCGGTCGAACACCACCTTCCGCGCCAGCGAGTAGCCGTTCGTGTGCAGCCCGGACGAGGCGAGCGCGACGACCGCGTCGCCCGCGCGGATGGCGGAGCCGTCGATGACGCGGTCCTCCTCCACCATCCCCACGACGGTCCCCGCCAGGTCGTACTCGCCGGGGGCGTAGAAGTCCGGCATTTCCGCCGTCTCGCCGCCCAGCAGCGCGCAGCCGTTGGCCCGGCACCCGCGCGCGATCCCGCCCACCAGCTCCTCGACCACGCCGGGACGGAGCCGGCCGAGGCCGACGTAGTCCAGGAAGAAGAGGGGGCGGGCGCCCTGGACCAGGATGTCGTTCACGCAGTGGTTCACCAGGTCCTCGCCCACCGTGCCGTGGCGGCCGGTGAGGAAGGCCAGCTTCAGCTTGGTTCCCACCCCGTCGGTGCTGGCCACGAGGACGGGCTGCCGCGCGTCGCGCGGGACGCGGTACAGCCCGCCGAAGGAGCCCAGCTCCGAGAGCGTGTCGGAGGTGGCGGTGGAGCGCACCAGCTGCGCGACCCCCACCATCGCCCGCTGCGCCGCGTCGATGTCGACGCCGGCGGCCGCGTACGAGAGCCCGCCCGCCGGCGTCTCAGACACCGGCGTCCACCGGCAGCTCGAACACGGTCATCTCGCGAAACGAGCGGACGCGGTCCTCGATCTCGTCCATCGCCAGGTCCTTGAAGCGCTCCACCGAGAACCGCTCCACCGCGTACGAGCCGAGGACGGAGCCGTAGATCACCGCGCGGCGCAGGTCGTGGTCGTCCACGCGGCCGCACTGCGCCAGGTGCCCCATGAACCCGCCCGCGAAGGCGTCACCCGCGCCGGTGGGGTCGAACACCTCTTCCAGCGGGAAGCCGGGGGCGAAGAAGGTGGAGTGCGGGGTGAAGAGGATGGCGCCGTGCTCGCCCTTCTTGATGATCAGGTAGCGCGGGCCCCGCTCCAGGATCCACCGCGCCGCGCGCGACAGGTTGAAGTCGCCCGAGAGCTGGCGCGCCTCGGCGTCGTTCACCAGCAGCAGGTCCACGCGCTTCAGCAGGTCCAGCAGCCGGTCGCGCTTGATGTCGATCCACAGGTTCATGGTGTCGCACGCCACGAACTTCGGCGCGGCCACCTGGTCCAGCACGTTCAGCTGCAGCTCGGGGTCGATGTTCCCCAGGAACACCCACTCGGCGTCGCGGAACTCGGCGGGGATCTTGGGCTGGAACTCGGCGAACACGCCCAGGCGCGTTTCCAGCGTTTCGCGCGAGTTCAGGTCGAACGCGTACTTCCCCGCCCAGCGGAAGCTCTCGCCCTCGGCGCGCTCCAGCCCGGCCAGGTCCACCCCGCGCTCGGCCAGGAAGTCGAGCGCCCGGACCGGGTAGTCGCTTCCCACCACGCCCACCAGCTGCACGGGGCAGAAGAGGCTGGCGGCGGCGGAGAAGAAGGTGGCCGAGCCGCCCAGCGCCTCGTCGGCGCGGCCGAAGGGGGTCTCGACGGTGTCGAGGGCGACACTGCCAACCACGAGAATCGACATGGTTTTACGTTGATTGTTCTCAGACCGCTTCGAGGGCGGCCTCGTCGCCGCTCTCGCGCTGCATCCGTTCGGGGGCGGTGATGCCGAGCACGGCCAGGCCGTTCCTCAGCACGATCTGCACGGCGCGCGCGAGCACCAGCCGCGCGCGCGAAACCTCGGGCGCCACCCCGGGGCCGATCACCCGCAGCGCGGGGTCGCGGTTCCCCGCGTGGTACCACGAGTTCACGGCGCCGGCCACTTCCTCGGCGTACTCGCTCAGCGCGTGGGGCGCGTGCCGCTCGGCGGCCGCGGCCACCACCTCGGGGAAGCGGAGGAGGAGCTTCACCAGCTCGGCCTCGGCGTCGTCGGACAGGAGCGACAGGTCGGCCGAGGCGGCATCGAGCGTCCCGGGGTCCACCTCGGCGCGGCGGAAGATGCTGCTCATCCGCGCGTGGGCGTACTGGACCTTGTAGACCGGGTTCTTGTCGGACCGGTCCAGCGCCAGGTCGATGTCGAAGGTGAGCTGGGCCTCGGCGCGGCGCATGAGGAAGAAGTAGCGCGCCACGTCCACCCCCACCTCGTCGTACAGCTCGCGCAGCGTCACGTAGTCGCCCGCGCGCTTGCTGAACTTCACCTCCACCCCCTCGCGCATCACCAGCACCATCTGGTGCAGCACGTACTCGGGGTAGCCCTCCGGCAGCCCCAGCGCCCGCAGCCCGGCACGGACGCGGGCCGTGGTGCCGTGGTGGTCGGAGCCCTGCACGTTGATGGCGCGCCGGAAGCCGCGCTCCCACTTGGAAAGGTGGTAGGCGACGTCGGGAAGGAAGTAGGTGGGGTGGCCGGTGCTCTTCACCATCACCCGGTCCTTGTCGTCGCCGAACTCCGTCGTCCTGAGCCAGACGGCGCCGTCCTTCTCGTAGACGTGACCCGTCTCGCGCAGCCGGCGGATGGTGTCTTCCACGCGGCCGGAGGTGTAGAGCGACGATTCCAGGAAGAACTCGTCGAAGCGGACGCCGAAGCCGTCGAGGTCGCGGTTCTGCTCCTCGCGCAGCCGCGCCACGGCGAAGCGGCGCATCTCGTCCATCGCCTCCGGCGAGTCGTCGCCCTTCCACCGCTCGCCGTGGAGGGCGATGAGCTCGCGGGCGATCTCGCGGACGTACTCGCCGTGGTAGCCGTCCTCGGGGAAGGCGGCGTCCGCGCCGGATTCCTGCTGGTAGCGCGCCCACACCGAGCGCGCGAGCCGCATGATCTGCTCGCCCGCGTCGTTGTAGTAGAACTCGCGGTGCACCTTCCACCCGGCCCACGCCAGCAGCTCGCTGACGGCGTCGCCGAGCGCGGCCTGGCGCCCGTGGCCGATGTGCAGCGGCCCGGTGGGGTTGGCGGAGACGAACTCGACCATCACCGGCCGCCCGCCGCCCGGGTTGGAGCGGCCGTAGTCGGCGCCGGCCGAGAGGATGGACTGCAGCCCGGCGGCCAGGTAGTCGCCCGCCAGGCGGAAGTTGATGAAGCCGGGCCCCGCGACCTCCACGGCGCTCACGCCGGCGGCCGCCGCGTCGATGCGCCCCGCCAGCTCGTCGGCGATCTGGCGCGGCGAGCGGCGCAGCGGCTTGGCGAGGGTGAGCGCGACGTTGGTCGCCCAGTCGCCGTGGTCGGGGTTGCGCGGGCGCTCGAGGGTGACGGGGTGGCCGGCGTCGACGCCCATCTCGCCCAGCACGCGCTGGAGCTCGGCCTGCAGCTTGTCGGCGGCCATCACTCGGCCTTCGGCGTGGGCTTGCTCTCGCTTTTGGGCGCGGGCTTCGAGTCCGCCGCGGGCTTCGCGTCGGACCTGGGTTCGGACGACGACGAGCCGCCGCCATCCGCCTGCGCGGCCTTCTTGTAGCCCTCGCCGCGGTAGTCGGTGATGTAGAAGCCGCTCCCCTTGAAGAGCAGGCCGGCGCCCGCGGACAGGCGGCGCTCGGCGGCGGCGCCGCAGCCGGGGCACTCGGCCACCGGCTCGTCGCTCATCTTCTGGAACTTCTCGAAGTCCGTCCCGCACTGGGGACAGCGATATTCGTAGGTCGGCATGGTCGCGCTGAAGTATCGGCCAATCCGGTGCGAATCGGTCGCAAACCCGAGAAAGCTAACCCACCGGGTTCGGGGCGGCAACGAGGGGAGTGCGGGAGTGCGGGAGTGCTGAGTGCTGAGTGCTGAGTGCTGAGTGCTGAGTGGCAGGTCCTGCCCTGTCCCCTGTCCCCTGCAACAAGCCCGGCGCCCGCTGGGTGCGGGCGCCGGGCGTGGGGGGACCACCAGGGGAGCCGGGGGGCGGATCAGAACTCTTCGTCGCCGCCTTCTTCGTCGTCGTCCCAGCCTTCCTCGTCATCCCACTCGTCGTCGTCCTCGTCCCAATCGTCCTCGTCGTCCCATTCGTCCTCGTCTTCGAGGTCGTCCTCGTCGTCCCAGCCCTCCTCGCGATCGGTGTTGCTCCACTCGCCCTCTTCCTCTTCCTCGAATCGAGCGAAGAACAGTGTATCGAGCGCGAGCTCGTCACCGATTGACGGGTGAGCCATCACGTTCGGCATTCCGGAGTCTCCTCTGGTGGACGGGATTCGATGGGTGGCCCTGCGGGCAGCGGCAAGGACGGTGCCGGGCCGGCCCCGTTCGGCGGGAAAGTAAAGGGCGTTCGGAACGTGTCAAGGCCTTTGTTTCCCGAGGAACTCGGCCCTGTGTCGCGCCCCGCCCGCCACGCGAGCCGAGATGGACGCGCATGGACGCCGCCCCGTCACTACAACGCGCAACCACGCGCGGCTGCTACGGTCGTGGCGCGGCAACGCATGGCGTCGCGGCGATGCATCACAAGCGCGCCCCGGGGGCGGAGATACGGGGATCGGTGCGCATCGCAGTGCGCCGGAGATGCATCGGATCATCACCTCCACCACCTCTGCTGGATACGACGGATGGGGAGGGCGGAAGGTTGCACGATGCACCCGCGTGAGGGATGCGCGCCCGAAGGGCCGGGACGCCGCCGCGCCCGAACGATGCGGAGGAGACGCATCGGGCACTGGCGCGGCGGTGGCCCGGCGCGGTTGGCAACAGTCGTATCGTTGCCTACCGCGCGCGCAGCCCGTTTGGGCGCCTCGGCGCCCAACACGCCCAAGACCTGCTGTTGAAGCAAGCGAGCCCCCTCCCGATCATCGTCGGAAGAGGGCTCGTCTCTTTGAACCGCAGATACGATCAGGCAGACGCGGCGCGGCTGGCCTTCTTGCGGTCGTTGGCGTTCAGCAGGCGCTTGCGCAGGCGCAGCGACTTGGGCGTGACCTCGATCAGCTCGTCGTCGGCGATGTAGCCCATCGCGTCCTCGAGGGTCATCACCTTGGGCGGCTCCAGCAGGATGTTGTCGTCGCTGCCGGAGGCGCGCATGTTGGTGAGCTTCTTCCCGCGGGTGACGTTCACCTCCATGTCGCCCGGGCGCGAGTTCTCGCCCACGATCATCCCCTCGTACACCGGCACGCCGGGCTCGATGAAGAAGGTGGAGCGCTCCTGCAGGTTGCCCAGCGAGAACGCCACCGCCTCGCCGTTCATCATGCTGACCAGCACGCCGCGGCTGCGCGTGTTCATGGAGCCCACGAACGGGCCGTATTCCAGGAACCGGTGGTGCAGCGTGCCCTCGCCGCGCGTGTCGGTGAGGAACTCGCTGCGGTAGCCGAAGAGCGCGCGCGCCGGTGTCTTGTAGACCAGGCGCACGAGGCCGCCCCCGGGGTTGCGCATCTCCAGCATCTCGGCGCGGCGCTGGCCCATCTTCTCGATGACCGGCCCCATGTGCGTTTCGGGAAGGTCGATGGTGACCTCCTCGTACGGCTCCTGGAGCTGCCCGTCGGGTGCCTTCTTCAGGATCACGCGCGGGCGCGAGACGGCGAACTCGTACCCCTCGCGCCGCATGGTCTCCATCAGGATGCCCAGGTGCAGCTCGCCGCGGCCGGAGACGGTGAGCGTGTCGGGCGAATCGGTCTCTTCCACGCGCAGCGCGACGTTGCTCTCCAGCTCCTTGAACAGCCGGTCGCGCACCTGGCGGCTGGTGACGTACTTCCCTTCGCGCCCGGCGAAAGGCGAGTTGTTCAGCATGATGTCGACCGACACCGTGGGCTCCTCGACGGCGATGCCCTCGAGCGCGTCGGGGTTCTCGGCGTCGCACACGGTGGCGCCGATCTCCACGTCGGTGAGCCCGGCCAGCGCCACCACGTCGCCGGCCGAGGCCGACTCGGTCTCGTGGCGCTCCAGCCCGTCGAAGGTGTACAGCTTGCTGATCTTGTTGCGCGTCATCTGCGCGGTGTTGTCGCCGTGCGTGACGAGGACCACGGTGTCGCCCACGCGCCCGGTGCCGCGCTCGATCTTGCCGATGGCCAGCCGCCCCAGGTAGGGCGAGTAGTCGATGGTGGACACCAGCATCTGGAACGGGCCCTCGCTGGCGCGCGGCGCGGGGATCGTCTCCAGGATGGTCTCGAAGAGCGGCGTCAGGTCCTTGCGCTCTTCCTCGGGGCTGCGCATGGCCACGCCCTCGCGGCCCACGGCGTACAGGAACGGGCAGTCCAGCTGGTGGTCGTCGGCCTCGAGCTCCATGAACAGCTCCAGCACCTCGTCGTGCACGCGGTGCGGGTCGGCGTCGCCGCGGTCGATCTTGTTGATGATGACGATGGGCTGCAGCCCCAGCTCCATGGCCTTGCGGGTGACGAAGCGGGTCTGCGGCATGGGCCCCTCGGCCGCGTCGACCAGCAGCACCACGCCGTCGACCATGCGCAGGATGCGCTCGACCTCGCCGCCGAAGTCGCTGTGCCCCGGGGTGTCGACGATGTTGACCTTGGTGTCGTGCCAGCGCACCGACAGGTTCTTGGCCAGGATGGTGATCCCCCGCTCGCGCTCGAGCGGGTTGGAGTCCATCACCCGCTCCTGCACCTGCTGGTTCTCGCGGAAGGTGCCGGCCTGGCGCAGCATGTGGTCGACCAGCGTGGTCTTGCCGTGGTCGACGTGGGCGATGATGGCGATGTTGCGGATCTGCATATTTCCAAGGGGACAGGGTACAGGGGACAGGGGACGGCCCGTTGGTGGCCGTTCGTGCCCCGCCGCACGTCCTCGGACTCGCGTTTCTTCGATTCCGAATTTTCTCAAAGCGAAGACGGGCGCCTCTCGCCGAGGTGCCCGCCTGCGCAGAACAGCCATGCAATCTAGCGAAAATTCCGGATTTCGTCCACCCCGCGGCGGCCTTTCGCGCCCCGTCCCATCGCCCCCTGCAAGCGCTCTCACCAAGGACACGGAGGACCAGCTCCGGGAGATCAGCTTCTGCTCCGCCCTGCACCTGCCCGACGTCATCCTGAGGCCGGCCACACCACAACTCGCATCAGCACAACACCTTGCAGGCCGAAGGATCTGTGGGCGTGGTGGCACGTGAGTTGGCCGGATGCACAAGTTCGCGGCCTTGCCCCTCACCGGCGGCTGAAGCCGCAGCAACAACTACGGGAAGCCTCGCAAACCGCGCGAGGCTGATCCGCTCACTCCGCGGCATCGGCACTCACGAACGATCTCCTTTCATCCTCCTTGGACGCGCGCAGCGCGGGGACGACTCAGGATGACGTCTCTCCGTGCGTCTGGAATGCGCAGGTGGTTGCCGGATCCGGTATGGATGGTCGACGAGCCGGGACGGGATCGGGCGGGCGCGCGGCGCCGGAGCCCGTCAGCCCCGGCGGGGGAGGTGGACGGTGAAGGTGGTGCCGCGCTCGTCCGAGGACTCGACCTCGATGCGCCCCTTGTGCGCGTTCACGATGCGCTCGGCGATGTAGAGCCCCAGCCCCAGGTTTCCCGACGGCCCGCTGGCCGCGGCGCCGCCCACCGCCTCGCGCGGCTTCATGGGGTTGAAGATCCCGTTCAGCCGGTGCGCCGGGATGGCCGGGCCACGGTTGTGGATGGTGATGGTGACCTCGTCGTCGTCGCCCTGCACCTCCACGCGCACGGCCGAACCCGGGGCGCCGTGCTCCAGCGCGTTGCCCACCAGGTTGGTGAGCGCCTGGGTGATGCGGGGGCAGTCCCACGCTCCCCACGGCGCGCCGCGCGTGTCCACCTGCAGGATGCGGTCCGGGTGCGCGGCGGCGATCTCGTCCACCACGTCGTGCACCACCTTGGCCATGTTCATCTCGGCCCGCACCACCGGGATCCCCCCGCCCAGGCGGCTGCGGGTGAAGTCCAGCAGGTCACCCACCATGTGCACCATCCGCGTGGAGCTGCTGGCGATGCGCGAGGTGAGGGTAAGGCTGGGCTCCTTCAGCCCCTGCGTCTCGAGCATGAACCTGGCCGAGGTCATCACCGCGCCCAAGGGGGTCCTCAGGTCGTGCCCCAGGATGGCCAGGAACATCTCCTTGCTGTGGTCCAGGTCCTCGGTGTAGCGCGAGATGGACTCGGCCAGCGACTGGTCGATGGCCTCGTTGAAGCGCGTGAGGTCCTCCAGGTCGGCGGGCCCCAGCTCGCCGCGCGACTGGGTCCACAGGCGGATGACGCTGGCGCGCAGGGCGCGGTACTCCGAGATCATCTGCTCCACGGTGAAGCCGCTCTCGGCGCGCCCGGCCCCGTGCTCCTCGGCGGCGGTGGACTCGTCACCTCCGCCGTCGGGCGCGAGACCCTTCGACTTCTCCGACTGCTCGAGCCCGCCCTGCGCCGTGCGCAGGTCCGCGGCGATCACGGTGAGCATCTCGCCGGCGTGGTCGCGCAGCGCGGTGATGTCCATGGCCCCGCTGGCCGGCGTACAGGTGCGCGCGAACGCCTCCCACTCGGCCAGGATCGGCTCGCGCCCGGACACGATGAAGTCGGCCAGCCGCCCGGCCCCGCCCGCGGGGGCGCCGGACGCGTGGGGCGTGGCCGGAGGCGCGGAGGGAATGGCCAGGAAGTGCTCGTTGATCAGCTCCAGCAGCCGGTACCCCGCGGCGCGGACCTTTTCCAGGTCGGGGGCGATGTCGGCGGAACCCGCCTCTTCCGCCCGCTCCATCAGCATCTCGGAGTAGCCGATGATCTGGCTGAGCGGGGTGCGCAGGTCGTGGATCAGCTCCGCGGGAAGCGCGTGCGGGGCCGCGGCGCCGGCGGCCGGATGCGGCTCGCTCACGGCGCGGCCTCGGCGGCGGAGGGCGCAGCACCCAGCAGCGCCTCGATCTTGGCCAGCAGGCGGGGAAGCTCGATGGGCTTGGTGTCGTAGTCGTCGCACCCCGCCTCCAGCGCCCGCTCGCGGTCGCCGGCCATGGCGTGCGCGGTCAGCGCGATGACGGGGATGTGGCGGGTCTCCGGGGCGGCCTTCAGGCGGCGCGTGGCTTCCCACCCGTCCAGCACGGGCAGGCTCATGTCCATCAGCACCAGGTCGGGGGCGTGGCTGGCGGCCATCTCCACCCCGCTCTGCCCGTCCATCGCCAGGACGACGGAGAAGCCCTTGCGCTCCAGCCTGCGCGAGAGCATGTCGCGGTTCATGTCGTTGTCTTCGACCAGCAGGATCGTCGTCATGGCACGGGCTGAAGGGCGCGCGGCGCGCGCCCTTCACCTCTCTCCGGGTCGGGGGTGGCGGCGCGCGGCGCGGCCAGGTCGTTCAGCCGGTCGCTCACCTGGCGCAGCAGCATCTCGCGCGTGTCGCCCTCCTTCTGCAGGATGGTTTCCACGTAGCCGCTCAGCCGGCGGCGCTCCTCGAAGCTCAGGTCGCGGGCGGTGACCACCACGATGGGGATGGAGCGCCACTCGGGGTGGCGGCGCACCCGGTCGGCGAACTCGAAGCCGTCCATCTCCGGCATCATCAGGTCCAGCAGGATCAGGCGGGGGCGCTCGCTCTCCATCATCTCCAGGGCCACGCGCCCGTTCGGGGCCTCGCTCACCTTCCACCCCTCCTTCTCCAGGATGGAGCGCGTCATCGCCCGCGTGGCGGGGTCGTCCTCGACCACCAGCACCGGGCAGGGCGGGTCGGGGCAGGTGTGCTTGCGCAGGATCCTGGACAGGCGCTGGCGGTTCACCGGCTTGGTGGCGTAGTCGGCGGCGCCCAGGGTGAAGCCGCGCTCGGGGTCGTCGACCATGGTCAGCATGATCACGGGGATCTCGCGCAGCGCCGCGTCGGACTTCAGCGCGGTGAGCACGCTCCAGCCGTCCATCCCCGGCATCATCACGTCCAGGGTGATGGCCACCGGGTGCATCCGCCGGGCCAGGCGCAGCCCCTCCTCGCCGCCGCAGGCGGTGCGCACGCAGAACCCCTCGCGGCTCAGGAAGCGCTCCATCAGGTCGCGCTGCACCGGGTCGTCGTCGATCACCAGCACGCACCCCGGCGCGGCCTCGGCGCCGTCGGCGCCCGCCCAGCCGGAAGCGGGGACGGCGCCGGCGCCGGGGGGCGCGGGGCAGCCGCCGTCGGCGGGGAGGTCGGGGGCGGTCTGGGTGACCACCACGGGAAGCTTGACGGTGAAGACGCTTCCCTCGTCCGCCACGCTGTGCACCGTGACGTCGCCGCCCATCATCTGGCAGAAGCGCCGCGTGAGCGCCAGCCCCAGCCCGGTGCCGCCGAACTTGCGCGTGGTGGAGGCGTCGGCCTGGGTAAAGTCCTTGAACAGCTTCACCAGCTGGTCCGCGCTCAGCCCGATGCCGGTGTCGGCCACGCGCACCACGATCCACTCGCTCCCGTCCATCCGCTCGCGCCCGCCGTTCACCGTGATGCGGCCGTCGCGGGTGAACTTCACGGCGTTGGACAGGAGGTTGAAGAGGATCTGGCGCACCTTCATCTGGTCGGCGTAAACGGCGCCCAGGTCCGGTGCCAGGTCGATGTCCAGCGCGTTGGCGTTCTCCTCGACCAGCGGGCGGATGGTGGACGCCACCTCGCCGATCATCTCGGCCACGTCGAAGGTTTCCAGGAACATCTCCATCTTCCCGGCCTCGATCTTGGACAGGTCCAGGATGTCGTTGATCAGCGCCAGCAGGTGGCGCCCGGCGGCGCCGATCTTCTCCAGGTCGGCCCCGAATGCTTCGAGCCTCTGCTCCGCCGCCTCCTCGGCCAGCATCTCGGAGTACCCCAGGATGGCGTTCAGCGGGGTGCGCAGCTCGTGGCTCATGTTGGCCAGGAACAGGCTCTTGGTGCGGTTGGCCGCCTCGGCGGCCTCGCGCGCCTTGCCCACCTCGCCCTCGGCGTGGCGCCGCTCGGTCACGTCCTCCATGGCCAGCACCAGCAGCTCGGCGTGGCTCCCCGCCTGCAGGGTGCGGGCGTTCAGCAGCATCACCCGGCGTCCGATGAGCGGAAAGGTGTGCTCCAGCTCGAAGTCGCTGAATACCGAGCTCGCCGGGATGATGTCCTCGAGCAGGGTGCGCAGCGCCGGGATGTCCCACTGGCCGTTGCCCAGCTCGTAGATCAGCCGGTCTTCCGTTTCGCCGGGCGTGACGTGGAAGGTCTGGTAGAAGGCGCGGTTGGCCGAGCGCACGCGCAGCGCCGGGTCCAGGATCAGGAGCGGCTCGCGCACCGTGTCGACGATGTCCTGCGCGTAGGTTTCGACGGCCTGGAAGTCGGCCTCGGCCTGGCGCCGCTCGGTCACGTCCTCCATGGCCAGCACCAGCAGCTCGGCGTGGCTCCCCGCGCGCAGCCGGCGGCCGTTCAGCAGCATCACCCGGCGCCCGATGAGCGGAAAGGTGTGCTCCAGCTCGAAGTCGTTGAACACCGAGCTGGTGGGGATCACGTCCTCGAGCAGGGTGCGCAGCGCCGGGATGTCCCACTGGCCGTTGCCCAGCTCGTAGATCAGGCGGTCCTCGGTCTCCTCGGCCGAGACCCGGAAGGTCTGGTAGAAGGCGCGGTTGGCGCTCCGCACGCGCAGCGTGGTGTCCAGCATCAGCAGCGGCTCGCGCACCGTGTTCACGATGTCCTGGGCGTAGGTCTCGATGTCTTCCGCCCGCCGCTTCTTTCTCGGCTGCATCTTCATCCCTCTCCACGGGTACGGGGTAGCCGGACGCGGAAGGTGCTTCCGGCCCCGGGCTCGCTCTCCACCTCCACGTCGCCCCCCAGCAGCCGGCTGAACTCGCGGGCCGCCGCCAGCCCGATCCCCATCCCCCCGAAGGCCCGCGTCGCGGCGCTCTCCACCTGCCAGAAGCGGTCGAACACGCGGGCGTGGTGCTCGGGGGCGATGCCGATGCCGGTGTCGCGCACCTCGAACACCACCTCGCCGCCCTCCTCGCGCACCGCCAGCCGCACCTCGCCGCGCTCGGTGTACTTCACCGCGTTGCCGCAGAGGTTGACGAGAACCTGGCGCAGCTTCCCCGCGTCGGTCTCCAGCCCCACCGCCCCGGCGGGGAGGTCGACCTCGAAGGCCAGCCCCTTGGCCTGGGCGGCGGGCTCCACCAGCTCCTGCGCGGCGCGGGCCACCGCGCGCGCGTCCACCCGCTCGCGCCGCACGCTGTCGCGCCCCTCGTCGCGCAGCGCGAAGGCCAGGATCTCGTCGATCATCCCCGCCAGGTGCCACCCGCCCGCCTTGATGCGGTCGACCTTGCGCAGCTGCGCGGCGTTCAGCGGGCCGTCCAGGTGCAGGATGTCGGCGTAGCCCAGCATCCCGTTCAGCGGGGTGCGGAACTCGTGCGACAGGGTGGCCAGGAAGGTGCCCTTGGCCAGGTTGGCCTTCTCGGCCACCGCCTTGGCCTCGCGCAGCTCGTCCTCCACCGCCTTCAGCGCGGTGATGTCGAAGAAGGTGAGGACCACGCCGTCGACCCCGCGCTCGGGCGAGCGGTACGGGTTGATGCGCACGATGAACCACGCTCCGCCGCCGCTGGCCGCCTCGCGCTCCACCCGCTCGCCCGAGGCCAGCACGCTCCGCGCATCGGCCAGCAGCGCGGGGTAGTCGAGCCCGTGGGTGATGTGGGCCAGGGGGCGGCCCACGTCGGTGGCCACGAAGTTGAAGAGCGCGCCCACCGACGGGGTGAAGCGGCGCACGCGGAGCTCGTGGTCCAGGAAGATGGTGCCGATCTCGCTGGACTCCACCAGATTCTGCAGGTCGGCGTTGGTCCGCTTCAGCTCCTCGATGGTGTTCTGGTGCTCCTGGTTGATGGTGGTGAGCTCTTCGTTGACCGACTGGATCTCCTCGCGGCTGGTCTCCAGCTCCTCGGAGGCCGCCTTCTGCTCCTCGTTGATCGACCGCAGCTCCTCGTTGGCCGCCTGCAGCTCTTCCACCGTGCGGTCGCGCGCGGCGCTGGCATGCTCCAGCTGCTCGCGCGCCCGGCGCAGCTCCGCCTCGAGCCGCGCCACCTCCCGCGCGCCGCCGGCGCCGTCTCCATCGGGCCGCGGCGCGGCGGGCGGCTCCTCCTCCAGCACCACCAGCGCGAACCGCCCCGTCTCGGCGGTTCCCACCGGCGGGTGCATGCGCAGGCGCACCGGGGGCCCGCCGTCGCCGTCCGCCACCGTGCGGGTGGTGGCCTCGCCCTTCTCGAACGCCTGGTACAGCGCGGCGCGCAGCTCCATGCGCAGGTCGCCGCGCGCCAGCCCCACCAGGTCGCGGCTGGGCTCGCCCTGGCCCAGGTGCAGGTAGCGCCCGGCGCCGCCGGAAAGGTGCACCACCTCCAGCCGCTCGTTCACCACCAGGCTGGCGGGCGCGTACGCCTCCAGCATGCGCAGGTGCAGCGGGCCGTAGGCGAACGGCCCCCGCTGCGGGGCGCCATCGCCGGGGGCCGGGGCGCCGCGCGCCCGCGGGTCGGCCGCGGAAAGCCGCGGCGGCACCCGCGGCCCGGCGTTCCTCCGGTACAGCCGCTGGCCGGGGGCCGCCTGCGCGAACAGGCCGCTGTCGCCGGCCGACTCCGACGCCCCCAGGAAGAGCAGCCCGCCGGCGCGCAGGGCGTAGTGGAAGGTCTCCATCACCTGCGCCTGCGCCGGGGGCTGCAGGTAGATGAGCAGGTTGCGGCAGCTGATCAGGTCCATCCGCGAGAACGGGGGGTCGTGCAGCACGTTGTGCACGGCGAACAGCACCCCCTCGCGCAGCGGCGTTCCCACGCGGTAGCCGCCCGCCTCGCGCGCGAAGAAGCGGCGCAGCCGCCCGGGCGGGATGGCGGCGACGGCCGAGGCCGGGTACAGCGCCTCGCGCCCCCAGGCGTACCCCTTCTCGTCGATGTCGGTGGCGAACATCTGGATCTGGGGCGGGCTCTCGAGCGTGGCGGCGTGCTCGCGCAGCAGGATGCCGATGGAGTACGCCTCCTCGCCGGTGGCGCACCCCACCACCCACACGCGCACCGCGTCGTCGGGCCCCTTTCCCTCGAAGAGCGCGGGGATGGCCGCGGCCAGCGCGGCGAACGCCTCCTCGTCGCGGAAGAAGCCGCTCACCGAGATCAGCAGGTCGCGCACGAGCGCCGCCGGCTCGGCCTGGCCCGCGCGCAGCAGGGGAAGGTAGTCCTCCAGCGACTGCGCGCCGTTGAAGCGCAGGCGCCGCTCCAGGCGGCGCAGCACGGTGGCGCGCTTGTACCGGCTGAAGTCGTGCCCGGTGGCGGCCCGCAGCGCGGCGAAGACCCGGGCCAGCTGCGCCTCGGTGGCCACGTCGGAGGCTGCGGCGCTGTCGGAGGTCCCGGCGCCGGCGGAGGCCTCGACGGAGAGCGGCGGGGGCACCCTGCGCAGGCGGAGCAGCTCGGCGGGAATGCGGCCGGCGGGGAGCACCAGGTCCACCTGCCCGGTGGCGATGGCGCTGTCGGGCATCCCGTCGTACTCGGCCTCGGCGGGGTCCTGCGCCACCGTGATCCCGCCGCTCTCCTTCACCGAGCGGATCCCCGACGTCCCGTCGGAGCCGGTTCCCGAGAGCACCACCCCCACCGCGTCGGCGCCGTACGCGGCGGCCAGCGAGGTGAGGAAGAGATCGATGGGAAGGTGCAGCCCGGCGCCGCGGTCGTGCACGCGGATCACCCCGTCGTCCATCGACAGGTCGTGGCCGGGGGGGATGACGTACACGTGGTCGGCCTCGACCGGGGCCGCGCGGGTGACCTGCGTGACGGGAAGCGGGGTGCGGTCCTGCAGCAGCGCGGCGATGCGGCTCTCGCGCTCGGGGTCCAGGTGCATGATCACCACCCACGCCATTCCGCTGGCGGCCGGCACCGCGTCGAAGAAGAGCTGCAGCGCCTTCAGCCCCCCCGCCGACGCGCCGATCCCCACCACCGCCAGCGGGGCGGGGCCGGGCGCGCCCTTCCCGGCCGGCCGCTGGGAACCGGCGGGCGCGCGCTTCATCGGGACCTCGAGGGAATCGGCAAGCTCACCAGGTGCAGGGGTGGGCGGACGGGAGAAGGCACGTCCGCCTGCGGCTCGGAATCCGGCACTCGCCGCCGGCCGGGCGATCTCCAGCCACGGAGCGCGCCCGGCGAAGTCGCCCGCACGTTATTGACCAGACGGTAGATCCAAGCTATCCTGTATTGTACAAATGGTCAACAGAGAGGCAAGTGGGTTTGCCTCAAGGGGATGGAGAAATGGGCGACGGAGCGGAGGATGGAGCGGACGAGGGTGCGGAAGCGGGCCCCGGAAGACGTGCGGCGCGAGCAGATCCTGCGCGGCGCCTTCGAGGTGGCGTCGCGCGACGGGATCGGGGGGATGACCATCCGGGCGGTGGCCGCCGAGGCGGCGGTCAGCCACGCGCTGGTGGTGCACTACTTCCAGACGCGCGAGCGACTGGTGCACGCGCTGCTGGACTGGCTGATCGGCACCACCTCGGTGCTGCACGTGTCGGACGACGTCGCCCGCTTTCCGCGCGCGCTGGACCGGCTGCACGCGCTGCTGCAGCAGGAGATGGCGCGCCTGGGCCACCAGCCGCGGCACACGCGGCTCTTCTTCGAGTTCTGGGCGCTGGGCGCCCGCCACGAAGAGATCCGGGCGCGCATCGGCGCCGAGCTGGAGCGCTACCGCGCGGCCTTCCGCGACATCATGCAGGAGCTTCTTCTCGCCGAGCCCGCCACCTTCCCCGGCGCCACGGCCGACGGGATGGCGGCGGTGGCGGTCAGCTGGATCCACGGGTGCGCGGTGCAGGCCATGATCGACCCCGCGCACTTCGACACCGGCGACTTCCTGGCCGCGGTGCGCGCCATGATCGGGCGGCTGGCGTGAGCGGGAGAAACGCCGCGCCTCAGCGCCGGCCGCGCGCCGCCTTCGCCGACTCGGCGAGCGCCGCCTCCACGTCGTGCCGCTTCCAGCGCTTGCGCGGGGCGCGGCCCAGCCACTGGAAGGTCCGCTCGGTGGCCGCGAGCGGCACCAGCAGGAGGGCGGCGCCCAGCAGCAGCACCCACGAGCTGTTCGTGCGCTTCGCCAGCTCCAGCACCACCAGCTCGAGCGCCGCCGCGCCCAGCCAGACTGCCGCGAGGTACCGCCGCGTCCGCGTCCAGATCCTTGCCATGGGCTCCTCGGGCGGTGGAGGGGAAATACCGGGGGAACGAACGGGTGGCACAGGAAGCGTGCCACGGTGGCGGGATGCGGGGGCTTTCCCCCGGTCCACGGACGCCGCACGCCGGGCACGCGGGGAGCGGGCGTGATGCCGGCGAGCGGGGAGACGGGGCCCGATCGCTCCCCGGCGGAGGCCGGCGGGATGTCCACGGACCTTTCTCCGGCGGCCGCGCTGGACGGGTGCGCCTTCCTGGCCGAGGCCAGCCGCCGCCTGGCCGAGTCGGTGGACTACGAGCAGACGCTGAAGACGGTGGCGGCGCTGGCGCTCCCCCGGCTGGGCGACTGGAGCATCGTGGACCTGGCCGAGCCCGACGGCTCCATGCGGCGCCTGGCGGTGGTGCACCCCGACCCCGACAAGCAGGCGCTGGCACGGCGGCTGGAGGTGGACTGGCCCCCCGAGCGCGACGATCCCCTGGGGGTGCCGGTGGTGGTGCGCACGCGCGCGACCACGTCCACGGACCCCGTCACCGACGACTTCCTGGCCGGCGCCGCCCGCGACCCCGGGCACCTGGAAACGCTCCGCCGGCTCGGCATCGCCTCGGCGATCACCGTGCCGCTGCTGGCGCGCGAGCAGGTGCTGGGCGCCATCACCTTCGTGGGCAGCCGGCCGGGGCGCGGGCACACGGAGCAGGACCGGGCGCTGGCCGAGGACCTGGCCGGCCGGTGCGCGCTGTCCATCGCCCACATGCGGATGGTGGAGGAGCTGAAGAAGAGCGTGCTGCTGCGCGACCAGGTGCTGGGGTACGTGACGCACGACCTGAAGAACCCGCTGGGAGCCATCGTGCTGGTGGCGTCGCAGATCCTGGCCGAGGCGCGGACGCCGCGCGAGCAGTTCACGCGGCAGGAGCAGATCGGCGCGGCCGAGCGGATCCTGGCGGCCACCGTGCACATGCAGCGCCTGATCGGCGACCTGCTGGAGGTGGCGCAGATCGGGGCCGGGGGGGTGAGCATCCACCCGCGGCCGGTACGCCCCGCCGCGGTGGTCGAGGACGTCCTCTACACCTACGCACCCGGGCTGGCCGCGCGGTCGCTGCGGCTCGAGGCCGCCGTCACCGGCGAGCTCCCGCTCCTGCGCGCCGACCCGGGGCGGCTTCGGCAGGTGTTCGAGAACCTGCTGGAGAACGCCGCCAAGTTCACGCCCGAGGGCGGCGTCATCACGCTGGGCGCGGCCCGGTTCGACGGCTCGGTGCTCTTCTCCGTGGCCGACACCGGGGCCGGCGTTCCCAGGGACCAGATGCCGCGCCTGTTCGACCGCTTCTGGCAGGCGCGCTGGCCGGGCGTGGGCAGCGCGGGGCTGGGGCTGACCATCTGCAAGGGGATCGTGGAGGCGCACGGCGGCGCGATCTGGGCCGAAAGCGCGGTGGGCCGGGGAAGCACCTTCTACTTCCGCATCCCCGTGCAGTGACGGGGGAAGCCGGGCACGGGGCACGCCGGAGGCCCGCACGCCACATGCGGCGGCGGGCGACATCGCAGAATGGAGCGCATGAGCACGAAGATCCTGCTGGTCGAGGACAACGAGGACAACCAGGAGATCTACCGCTGCATCCTGGCCCACTACGGCTACGACGTGCTGCAGGCGTTCGACGGCGGGCACGGGGTGGAGATGGCCCGCGCGCACGGCCCCGACCTGATCCTGATGGACCTGACCATGCCGGTGGTCGACGGGCTGCAGGCCACGCGGATGCTGAAAGCCGACCCCGCCACCGCCGCCATCCCCATCGTGGCGCTCACCGCGCACACCCAGCGCGAGGACTTCGCGGCCGCCGAGGCGGCCGGGTGCGACGCGTACCTCACCAAGCCGGTGGAGCCCCAGCGCGTGGCGGCCGAGGTCCGGCGCATCCTCGCGCTCTCGCGCGACGAGGGCGCGGCCGGGCCTGCGCGCCGCGACGAAACGACGATTCCCCACGAGCGGCCGAGCCGCGAAACGGATGGATGAGATGTTCTACGACTTCGAGTTCAAGGACGACGGACGCCGCGTGCACTGCACGCGGGGCCTCCGCAACCCCGCGGGCGGCCACGCCACCGACGACCGGTGGTGGTACCTTTCCCTGGCCGGCACCTCCCCGGTGCGGCTGGTGCGGGTGATGCCGGGCGAGACGCGCCGGGAGGTGTGGGAGAGCGCGCTCTGCCACCTGGACGGGCTGGAGCCGGATCGCGCGCCGGAGCCCCTCCCGCGGTGACCGGAGGCGGCGCACATCCCCGGCCGTCGATCCCCCGCCCTCCGCCGCCGCGCCGTCGCCCCCAGGCTCTCCGGCCCACCCGCAACGAGGTGCTTCGCATGCTCCGGTATCCAGCCACGCGGGCAATTCGTGCATCCCTTCCCTGCATCTCCCTCGCCGTGATCGCGGCCACGGCCGCGCCGCTCGCCGCGCAGACGGACGGCACCTGCGTGCCCGTGGCCGAACGTGCGGGCCGCGCCTACGGGTGCTTCATCACCGCGCGCCAGGAGCTCGGGCGCCTGTCCGCGAGCCCCGCCCTGTTCTGGCACCTGCACACGTACCCCACGCGGGCCGCCGCGGAAGCCGTCCGGGGCCCGCGGTCGGCGGTCGTGGAGTCGCTCGGCCGCGTCTGGCTGTTCACCATCGCCGGCGCCGGCTGGCACCCGCGCGCCGGGCATCGCGTGGCCCGCGTCGGCCCGCTGCCGCTGGTGGATGCCGACAGCTTCGCGGCCGTGTACATGGAGGGGGTGTTCGAGCCCGGCATGCGCACCGTGGCGCACCGGCATCCGGGCGTGGAGGCGTGGTATACGCTGGAGGGATCGATGTGCCTGGAGACGCCCGGCGGCAAGCTGGAGCAGCGGGCGCGAGGTCCGGGCGTGCTGATGCCCGGCGGCGTTCCCATGATGCTGACCGGCACCGGCACGGGCGTGCGGCGCTCGGTCGTGCTCATTCTCCAGGATGCCACCAAGCCGCGCTCCGTGCCGGCACTCGACTGGACGCCGCAGGGGCTGTGTGGACGCTGAAGCGGCCGCGGCTCGCGCGCCTCGCGGTGGGGTGACGCGCGGTCAGCAGATTGGGGGATACGAACGGAGCACGTCCGTTCGCGAGGGGTCGGGCGGAAGGATGCCGCCGCGCGCCGGCAGATCCGGCGCGCGGCCGGGCGATGGCTACGGCCGCACGGCGCGGACGCTCCACGACACGCGCTGCGCGCCGCGGTAGGCGGGCCGGTTTTCCTTGCGCGTCATCTCGAAATGCGCGATCGACGGGTCGCGGCCCAGGCGCTCGATGCCGCGGAGGATGCTGTCGGCTTCCTCGTCGTTGCCGGTGTGGGCGCGGATCTCGTCGCGGAGGGTGTCTTCGGGGGTGGAGGAAACCTTGGAGAGGCGGATCAGGAACGAGCTTGCCATGACTTCTCCGGACAGGGACCAGCAGTTGGCGCCGCCACGGGCGCACCTGAAGCTAACTCCGGCAGGCCGAAGTATCTACGCCAAGCACATTTCGTTCGCCGTCCGGGAGATCAGAACGCCAGCGTGAATTGGCCGAGCGAACCGTTGTAGATGAGGATGCAATCGCTCAGGACGTGAACTGCGCCTTGGGCTACGCACCCAGGCGCGGCTCTGCGACGTGGGGAATGCACTGCACCAACTCGATCGTCTGGATCTGCTTCACCAGGAAGGGGTCAAGACCGAACTGGCGGTAACCCTGACGGAGCGCGTCTTCGTAGCTCGCGAACGTGTCGATTACCTCCGCCCCGCGGATCAGCACGAACTTTCCCTCGAACAGGCCAAGCTCCGCGAGTCTGGCCCTGTACGTTGCAATCTCAGTATCAAGCCTCATGGTTTCTCCTCCGCCGCAAAGGCCCTCACCAGGCCGTTCAGTCAAAATGACTGTGCATTCGGAATACCCGTAATAATCTCAGTTCTCCGTTACCTCCGCTCCCTCCGTATGATGCCATGCTGTTGATGACCGGCAGGATGCCCGTGCGACTCGCGATCATGGCTCGTCCCCCGCCCCGCCGCCCAGGTACGCGAGCGCCCGCTCGGCCGCGGTGACGCCGCGCGACTGGGCCTCCTCGAAGAGCGAGAGGCCGCTCAGGTCGGAGTGGGCGTAGAACACGGGCCCGGCGGCGGCGCGGAGCTGGAGCCGCGCGGGGGAGGCGAGGAAGCCGGGGGTAGGCCGCACCATCGCGTGGCCCATGCGCATGATGTCGATGCGGCGCACGCATCGGCGCACGTCGGGGTGCGCGCGCTCCAGGTCGGCGAGCACCGCGTCCGCCGCGTCGCGCCAGGTGCCGGCGAGCAGCGAGCGCCGCGCGGCGGAGGGCGAGGCGTGGGCCAGGGCGTGGTAGTAGGTCCACACCCAGCGATCCTGGAAGGTGCGCAGCGTCTGGTGGTTGGCCACCACGTACCCCAGCCCGGGCGAGTTCGCGATCACGTTGTCCCACGCCGGAGGGAAGCCGTTCTCCCCGGGCCAGCGGTCCAGCGTGAGGTTGGCGGTGAGCCAGGGCGAATACGCGAAGTCCACCGCCGGCGCGCCCTCCACCACGCGGCTCGCCACGAACGAGGGCGCGGCCCACACCACCGCGTCGCAGACGTATTCCGCATCCCCCGCCAGCACCCGCATCCCCGCCCCGCGCCGCTCCACCCGATGCACCGTGGTGCCGGTGGAGACGAATCGGCCGAGCCGCTCCATCAGCCGCCGCACGATCCAGCCGTTCCCCTCGGGCCAGGCGAGCGGCCCCAGCTCGTCGTCCTCGGGCGGGCGGCTGGCGAAGTAGTGGACGCCCGCCCAGGCCGAGACGTCGGCCGCCAGTGCACCGTAGTCGTCGCGGCAGGCGTAGTCCACGTACCAGCGCAGCGCGGGCGAGCGGAAGCCGCGCTCGTCCAGCCAGCGCGCCATCGACCCACCGTCCAGCGGCGACGGCCGTGCGCCGGCGGAGAGCGGGAGGGTGAAGGCGCCGGTGGCCCGCATCTCCGCCATCTCCTGGTCGAAGCGGCGGAACTCGGCGCGGTCGGCGGCGGAGTCCATCAGCGGCTCGCGCAGCCCCTCGCGCCACGCGCCGAAGCGGTACAGACGCTCCTTCGGCGCCTGCACCAGCACGGTCTCGTCCCATCCCCCGTCCTTCCACACCCCCAGCTCCTCGAACAGCTCGCGCACCAGCACGGTCTCGCGGCCGGGGACGGGAACGTAGTGCGCGGCCCAGGGATACGCCGACACCTCGTTCTCCCCCCAGCGCGCGTTGCCGCCGGCGCGGTCCTCCAGCTCCAGCAGCGCGAAGCCGTCGAAGCCGCGCTTCGCCAGCCGCCACGCCGCCGAGAGCCCCGCCACGCCCCCGCCCACGATCACCAGCGGCATGCGCACGGTCCGCCGGGGCGCGGGAAAGCGCGCCCCGTCGCGGAGGCGGTGCCCGCGCGCGCCGCCGTCGTCCACGAAGCCGCCGGCGAGCGCGCGCCCCGACTTCGGCGCGCACCCCACGATCGCCGCCGCCGCGATCCCCGCCGCGGCCGCCACGAACCCGCGCCTCGACATCGCCGCATCGAACGGCTGGACGTCGGGAGAAGCGCCGGAATCGCCCTCCGCCGGGCACCGGCGACTGAAGTCGCAGCAACAACTACGGGAAGCCTCGCAAACTGCGCGAGGCTGATCCGCGCACTCCGCGGCATCGGCGCTCACGTTCGATCTCCTTTCATCCTCCCCGGACGCGCGCAGCGCGGGGACGACTCAGGATGACTTCGGGTCGATGCGGCGAGGATGCACGAACTGAATTCCCGGATTCGGTAGAATCGGAATTCGAACCCCGCCGCGTGGACGAGAGAGCGATGCGAGAAGGCCGGGGCATCGAGACGGAGCAAGTCCCCGCACCGATCCAGCCTCGCGCGGTTTGCGAGGCTTCCCGTCGTTGTTGCTGCGGCTTCAGCCGCCGGTGCGGGGGGAACGGATCGAGCCGGAAGCATCACCGCTCGATCTGCTTCCACTCGTCGCCGTAGTAGCGCACGAGCGCCTGGTCGTCGAGCCGGTTGGCCTCGGCGGGCACCGGCTGCAGGTCGGCGGGGAACTGGAAGAGGGGGGCGAGGGAGGAGAGCGTCAGGAAGCGCAGCCCGGACGGCAGCGCGGTGGGAAGCGTGTAATCGCCGCGGCCGGCCATCACGAACCCCCACTCGCCGAACGACGGCACGTAGAGATGGTAGGGCCAGGTGCGCAGCCCCGACGCGTGCAGCGTGCGCTCGATGCTCCAGAACGCGGTGCGCGCGAACATGGGCGACGTGCTCTGGACCACCACCAGCCCGTCGCGGGAAAGATGCGTCTGCAGCGCGCGGTAGAAGGCGGTGGTGTACAGCTTCCCGACCGCGTAGTTGCTGGGATCGGGAAAGTCGACCACCACGAAGTCGAACATCTCGCGGTTCGACCCCAGCCACACGAACGCGTCGGCGTTGATCACGCGCACGCGCGGCGAGTTCAGCGAGCCGCGGTTCAGCCCCACCAGCGTGCGGTTGGTGCGGAAGATGTGCGTCATCTCCGGGTCCAGGTCCACCAGCGTGACCGAGACTCCGGGGTAGCGCAGGATCTCGCGCACCGCCAGCCCGTCGCCGCCGCCCAGGACCAGCACGCGGCGCGCGCCCAGAAGCGCGGCGAGCCCCGGGTGCACCAGCGCCTCGTGGTAGCGGTACTCGTCGCGCGAGCTGAACTGCAGGTGGCCGTTCAGGAAGAGCCGCAGGTCGTCGTGGAAGGCGGTGAGCACGATGCGCTGGTAGCGCGAGTCGCGGGAGAAGACCACCGGGTCGGCGTAGATGTCGGCCTCGGCCGAGCGCGTGATCTTCTCCGCGGCCCAGACGCCCGTGCCCAGCACGACGAGCGCCGCCGCGCACAGCGCCTGCAGCGTGCGGCGGCGGGGAAGCGAGTCGCGGAAGAGGTGCGTGCTCCACAGCGCCACCAGCGCGTTCACCACCCCGAACGCCAGCGCCGAGCGCACCATCCCCAGGCGGGGGACGAGGAGGATGGGGAAGAGGAGCGAGGCGCCCAGCGCGCCCAGGTAGTCGAAGGTCAGGACGTTGGCCACCACGTCCTTGAAGTCGTAGCGGTTGCGCAGGATGCGCATCAGCAGCGGGATCTCCAGCCCCACCAGCGCGCCGATCACAATCACCAGCGCGTACAGCACCAGGCGGAAGGCGTCGGTCCAGGCGAAGGCCAGGAAGAGCGCCGTGGCCGAGAAGCCGCCCACCACCGCCACCATCAGCTCCACGGTGACGAAGCGCCACGCCAGCCCGCGCGTGACGTAGCGCGACAGGTGGCTCCCCACGCCCATGGCGAAGAGGTAGGTGCCGATGACGGTGGAGAACTGGGTGACGCTGTCGCCCAGCAGGTAGCTGCTGAGCGCGCCGGCCACCAGCTCGTACACCAGCCCGCAGGCGGCGATCAGCAGCACGGTCAGGAAGAGCGCCACCTGCACGCCCCGCCCGCCGCCGCCCCGTGGACCCGCGTCCACCTCGGCCGGCTCTACCAGATGGCCGCCGCGATGATGATGGAGATGCCGATGGAGATGGCGCCCATCATCACCGCCAGCGCCGTGTTGTGCTCGTCGATGATCTCCTTCCACAGCGATCCGGGCGTGAGCCGGTCCACGACCACGAACGCGACCACGAAGATCACGATCCCCAGCAGCGCGTAAACGAGCGCCGCCACCAGGTGCTGCATCAGGTCGTCCATGCGCCTCCCGTTGTCATTTGCCCCCCACGTAGCGCCCCGAGCCGGAGTAGTGCGGCCGGTACGCGCCGGGGTTGTCGCGCACCGAGCGCGGCCCCGCGGCGCCCGGCCGCGGCGGCCCGAACGGCGACCAGCCGCGGTACTCCGCCCACCCCAGCAGCGACAGCACCGTGGCCCCGTACAGCAGGTACCCGCGCACTCCACGCAGCATGCGAATTCGTGGTGGGAGGTGAATCGAGCCGAAAGTCCTAAGTCCTAAGTCCTAAGTCCTAAGTCCTAAGTGCTGAGTGCTGAGTGCTGAGTGCTGAGTGCTGAGTGCTGCGTCCTGAGCCCCGAGTCTCCGGATCTCTAACTCTTTGCAATTGTCACTTGGCACTTAGGACTTGGGACTTGGGACTGCTTACCGAGGTGCCAACGCGCCCCGCCGCCATCCCCGCCCGTCAGTCGTTGGGCGCGTAGTCGCTCTCGGCCCAGCGCTGCGTCTCGAAGAGCCCCGAGCGCAGCGTGGCCAGCCCGGGCGGAAGGAGGAGGAGGAGCGCGGCGACCAGGTACATCCACCCCATGGGTACGTCGCGGCGCACCTTCACCTCGTAGCTGTACGGCAGCTCGCCCTGCGGCTCCACGCGCAGCCAGTAGCGTCCCGGCGGCACGCTGGGAACGCGCACGCTTCCGCGCGGCGAGCCCTCGCTCCACCGCTCGCCGTCTTCCACGCCCTGGTAGTAGCTCACTTCCTTGCCGAACTGCGTGGCCTGCCCGGCCGAGTCGGCCAGCGACAGGTCGAAGTACGCCCAGCTGTTGTTCAGCACGGCCTCGACGTCGACCTCCACGTTGCTGGTGCGCCCGCCCAGCACCAGCGGCCCGATCACCTGCGCCTGCTGCTCCTGCGGCGTGAGCGGGTCGAAGCCGTAGCGGTGCGGGGTGCCGACCGTGCCGCCGCCCGCGGAGTAGTGCACCATGGCGAGCGCCACCAGCAGCGCCAGCATCGCCAGGGCCGCGGCCCACTTCCCCCGCACCCCGGTGGCCGGCGCGGGCTCGTTGGCGTACACGCCGCGCGGCGAAGGCGGCGAGCCCTTCATCCCGAACGCCTTCCACACCGCCGCGCCGGGAACGTACTCCGAGAGCGTCCACGTGGTCTCGCCCTCCGTCTCCTCCGACGAGAGCATGTACGGCGGCGCCACGAAGTCGCTCACCTTCGCCCGGTCGCCCGCCCGCACCTCCCACGGGAACTCGCCCAGGACGAACGTCGTCTCCGCCTTCGCCCGCTGGAAGTGCCGGAAGACGCGCCCGTCCAGCTCGGCCGCCGGCCGCATCCCCGCCGTCACCGTGCGGGGAACGCCGCGGATGGTCTCGCCGCGGTTCCAGTGCCCCTGGTACTCGGTGAGATAGCAGAAGCCGTAGCGCGGCGAGAAGAGCAGGTACTCGTCCCACGGATAGTCTCGCCCCTCCACGCGGATGGAGCGCACCTGGAAGCCGATCACCTCCCACGCCCGGCCGTTCAGCGTTCCCGGCGTGCCGAGCGGGATCTTCGGCGTGTGCTCCAGCCGCGCGTGGTACGTCTGCAGCACCTTGAAGGCGCTGCTCCGCGCGTCGAGCACCGACCGGCAGTGCGCGCACACCACGCTCACGGTGAGGCCGGCGGCGTGCACGGTGACGCTGCCGCCGCAGTTGGGGCACGCCACCGTCAGCGCCGCGGCCTTCACCTCCTCGGGCTCGCGCAGCTCCGAGAGCGCCAGGTCGTCGAACGCCACCCACCGCCCGGCGAACAGCAGCGGGGGGTTCTCGCTGTAGTCGAGGGTGGCGAAGCGGCCGCCCTCGCCGCGCAGGTCGGCGAAGCTCATCTCCCCGGGCTCCCACCGCTCGAACGGCAGCTCGCCCTCGGTGCCGGCGTAGCGCGCCCGCGTGAGCGAGCCCACCGTGTAGGGCTCGCCGCCGACGGTCACCTTCGTCCCCGGGCGCGCCTGGTCCGCGGTGGGGACCGGCGCGGAGGGCACCTGCGCCGTGATGGCGTACTCGGCCTGCGCGTCGGAGAGCCAGCCGGTGCCGCCGTCGTCGTACGCCAGGTGCCACTCGTTCCAGCGGCCGCGCTCGTACGCGTACACCAGCCGGCCCACCACCTGGAAGCGGCGGCCCCCGTCCGAGCCGCGCGTGCCCAGCCGGATGGGCGAGACGGAAGGCGGCACGGTGGACTTCACGCCCACGGCGCGCAGGTCCAGGTCGGTGCGCACCAGCACCGAGGTGCAGTAGCGGCAGGTGGTCTGCACGCTGGCGGCCGAGACGAACTCCACCGGCGCGCCGCAGCTGGGGCACGAGGCGGTGGCGCGCGTCACGCGGCGCTCCCGGCCGGCACGGCGGCGTACGGACGCTCCACCGCGCGCACCACCACCCCGGTGGCGCCGAACAGCTCGCCCAGGCGCGCCTCGTAGTTCCACTCCGGCCGGGGGACGCAGCAGAACAGGTCCAGGCAGAGCGAGCCGTGCTCGGGAAAGGTGTGCACCGACCAGTGGCTCTCGGCCAGCAGGCACAGCCCGGTGATGCCGCCGGGGCCGGGGAACTGGTGCCACTGCGGCTCGGCCACGGGGTGCAGCCCCAGCTCGCCGACCATGCGCGCGAACAGCGCCCGCAGCGTGGCCAGGTCCGCCAGCGCCGCCGGACGGCAGCCGTGCGCCTCGACCAGCCACTCGCGCCCGCTCACGGCGCGCGCCGCTCCGCGCGGAGCGCCGGACGGGTGCGGAACGGGCCGGAGAGGGCGGGAAGATGGATCAAGGGGAGGCGCGGAACGAGGCGTCATCGGGGACGGTGATGGGAAGCGTCAACATACCCGGCGCGCGGAGGGGCGACAAGCGCCCCGGAACGGGCCGCGCGGGTCCGGACGGGGGGGACGCCGAACGCTGCGTCCAGTCCCCGCCCCGCCGATTACGGATGCGCTTCGGTGGCGGTTTCAAGGCGAAGCCCGCAAACGACTTGTCTCGCGCGGAGCAGCGGAGGAGCAGAAGGAGATCGGGCGATCGGAAAATCTCCGCCGGAGATCCGGGAAATCCGGAGCGGAAGAAAGGCCCCAGGCCGCGGGGATGCGACCTGGGGCCAATGAGCCTATCAGGATCACCGAGTTCGGGAATTCAGTTCGTGCATCCTCGCTGCATCAACCCGACGTCATCCTGAGTCTTCCCCGCGCTACGCGCGTCCGGGGAGGATGAAAGGAGATTGATCGTGAGCGCTGATGCCACAGAATGCGCGGATCAGCCTCGCGCAGCTTGCGAGGCTTCCCGTGGTTGTTGCTGCGACTTCAGTCGCCGGTGACCGGCTGCGCTCGGACCTTTCTATTCAGGCCGACCACCGGAACCAGGATGACGTCTCTCTGTGCGTCCAATGCACAGGTGATTGCCGGATTCGGTAGCGTTTCGGCGTTCCGGCGACTGCGCTTTTGTCCCCGCGATCAGTGGGATCGGGGGGAGAGCTCTCCAAGACGCGAGAGGTAGCCGTCGAGCGCGGCGTCCGCATCGGCCCGGCTGAAGAAGCGGTCGTCGTACTCCACGCGGAGCAGTGCGCCCTCGCCCTGCGGCGCCAGGCTGACCGCCAGGTTGAACGGGAGGTGGAGCCGGTCCAGCCCGTACACCGGCTCCACGCGCGCGCCGCGCACCAGGCCGGGCCCCGCCCAGTTCCGGAAGTGCAGGAAGTTGAAGGTCGCGAAGAACGGCTCCTCGCCGCCGTTGGCCGCCATGACCTCGGCCAGCGGATAGCGCCCGAAGCGGTCGGCCTGGAGCAGGTCCTCGTGCACGGCCCGGGCGCGGCCCGCCGCCCCGCCGGAGGCCGCGGACGGCCGCGCCACCGGGAGCAGGTTCCAGAACAGGCCCAGCGCGGTGAGCGGGTTGGAGAGCCGCTCCGACCTGCCGTTCCACACCACGCCGGCGCAGGCCTCGTCCCCGCCCGAGAGCCCCGCCACCACGTCGAGGAAGGCGCTCAGGTACAGCGCCTTCAGGGCGACCCCCTCGCGCGAGGCCGCCTCGCGCAGCGCGGCGGTCAGCTCCGGCGGGGCGCCGCGGCTCACCCGGCACTCGCGCTGCGATCCGCCCGCGTCATGGCGCCGGACGGGGCGTACGGGAGAAAGCTTCCGCACGCGCTCGCGCCAGAACGCCCCCGCCTCGCCCGACGCCAGGATCTCCGCCTCGAGCGCGACGAACTCGCGGAAGGTGTTCGCGACCGGCGCGGAAGACACCGTCTGGCCGTCGCGCGCGTCGGCGTACGCCTGGAAGAGGGTGTTGAGGAAGTGCATGTTCCCCCACCCGTCCTCGACCGCGTGGTGGCCCGAGATCAGCAGGTCGGCCACTCCCTCCTCCCGGTGGAAGATCACGAAGCGGACGAGCGAGTCGGTGGCGCTGAACGGGTCGAAGGGCGTGTCGAGGTCTTCGGCCGCCCCGTCCCGCACCGCGGCGTCCCGCCCCGCGGGGGCGAGCGCGCGCAGGTCGCGGTAGTCGATGCGGAGCGACGGGTTCCTGCGGACCACCTGCAGCAGGGCGCCCCCGCTCCCGGTGGTGAAGGCGGTCCGCAGGACGGCGTGCCTGCGGACGACCTGCCCGATCGCGTGGCGGAGCGCATCGACCGAGAGCGACGCATCGGTGAGGCGGTGGCACTGCTGGGGGTGGTAGACCCCGTCGCGGGCGGCGTCCCGGGCGTACTCGGCCAGCATCACCGCCTGCATCCGGGTGGCCGGGTACACGTCCTCCATCTGGTCGCCGAAGCGGTCCCGCACGCGTCGCCGCTCCTCGTCCGGCAGGTCCGCCAGGTGGTGCGGAACGGCGCCGCTCCCCGCGTCTCCGCTCCCGGCCGCGGCGTCCGCCGTGCCCGCGAGCTCCGCCAGGCCGCGGATGGTGGGCCGCCGGTACAGATCGCTTACGGTGAGCGCCATCCCCCGCTCCCGCAGCACCGCCACCAGCTGTACCGCGCGGATCGAGTCGCCGCCCGCGGCGAAGAAGTCTTCCAGCACGCCCGGCCGGTCCGCGCCGAGCACCTCGTGCCACGCCTCCTGCAGCAGGCGCTCCGGCGCGGAGGCGGGCGAGGCGTACGCCGGGCGGAGGAGCCGGCCGGCCTCGGGCGCCAGGAGCGCGCGCCGATCCAGCTTGCCGTTGGGAGTGAGGGGGAGCTCGGGGAGGACGACGAAGGCGGCCGGGACCATGTAGTCGGGAAGCCGCTCGGCAAGCGTGGCCCGCATCGCGGCGGGGTCCTCCTCCGCTCCGGGGGAAAGGACCACGAAGGCCACGAGCTGCTTCTCGGCGGAGGGCCCCTCGCGCACGAGGACGGCCGCCTCGCGCACCGCCGGCAGGGCCGCCAGCGCGGCCTCGACCTCGCCGGTCTCGATGCGGAAGCCGCGGATCTTCACCTGCTGGTCGGCGCGCCCCAGGTACTCCAGCTCGCCGTCCGCGCGCCGGCGGGCGCGGTCCCCCGTGCGGTAGAGCCGCGCCGCGGGGTCGGCCGAGAACGGGTCGCGCACGAAGCGCCCTGCCGTGAGCTCCGGCCGGTTCAGGTAGCCGCGCGCCACCCCCGCGCCGCCCACGAACAGCTCGCCGGGGACGCCGGGGGGAACCGGCTCCATCCGCGAATCCAGCACGTGGAGCGAGAGGTCGGGGATCGGCACCCCGATCGGGCTCCCGCCGCGCTCCAGGTCCGCGCGCGTGATCACGCGGTAGGTGACGTGCACGGTGGTCTCCGTGATCCCGTACATGTTCACCAGCCGCGGCCGCTCGTCGCCGTGCCGCTCCATCCACGGCCCGAGCGACTGCGGGTCCAGCGCCTCCCCGCCGAAGACCACGCAGCGCAGCCGCAGCGCGGACGGGTCCACGCCCGACTCCAAATCGGCCCGCACCAGCTGCCGGAAGGCGCTGGGCGTCTGGCTCAGCATCGTCACCCCCTCGTCGACGAGGAGGCGATGGAAGTCTTCCGGCGAGCGCGTCGTCAGGAAGGGGACGACGACGAGGCGGCCGCCGTACAGCAGCGCGCCCCAGATCTCCCAGACCGAGAAGTCGAAGGCGCAGGAGTG
>NZ_DATIND010000031.1 GCF_035474595.1 Longimicrobium sp. | reverse complement strand
AGCCCACCCCGAAGGGTGAACCCCGTACGACTTGCATGTGTTAAGCGCGCCGCCAGCGTTCGTCCTGAGCCAGGATCAAACTCTCCATTAGAGAATCCAAACAGCTCTGTAGGAACAAACGTTGTTACGCTTGTTCGGAATACCGTTGACTAGATCTCGTTTCCGGCCTTTCGGCCGGCCCGGGAGACGGTACGCCCCCGGCGAGACCCGCACGGACATCCCACACCCTGGTTTTCAAACAACAGCCGCGAGTCGTGCTCGCGGCGAAGAACACAATGATAATGCCGAATCAGCCTTGGGTCAACCCCCGCGCGGGCGAACAATCCGCGCGCGGAGCCCTCTCCACTCGCGTCACTTTCGCCCGCGTGACCACGCCTGGCCCGCGGCGAAGAGGTCGTGCACCCTCTTCCCGTCCCCACGCTCCAGCGCGAGCCGGAATGCGTCCAGCCGGCCGCGCAGCGCATCGACGGCTTCGAGCAGGGCGTCCGCGTTGTCGAGCGCGATGTCGGCCCACACCGCGGGCGAGCTGGCGGCCAGGCGGGTGACGTCGCGGCCGCCGCGGCCCAGGTCGGCGGGCGCGATTCCCTGCCCCGCCAGCGCCGTCGCGAGGGCGGTCGAGGCGATCTGCGGAAGATGGCTGGTCCACGCCAGGAGGTGGTCGTGCTCCGCGGCGCCCATCTCCACCACGCTTCCGCCGACCGTCGTCCACAGCGCCCGCGCGAGGTCGCGGGCTTCGGAGGACGCATCCGGCGGGGGACAGAGGTAGACGCGGGCGCCGGCGAAGAGATCGAGGCGCGACGCGGACCAGCCGGAGACGTGGTCGCCGGCGAGCGGGTGCGCGCCGACGAAGCGGGTGGCGAGGCCGAGCCGTTCCGCGGCGGCGGCGATGCCGCGCTTGGTGCTGCCGGCATCCGTCACCAGGCGGACGGAGGCAAGGCGCGGCGCGGCGGCCGCGAGGACCTCCACGGCCGCGCGGACGGGGACGGCGAGCACGAGCGCGTCCACATCTCCATCCTCCAATCCCCCGAAGTCCTCGCCGAGCGGGGCGGCGAGGACGCCTTCCCGGAGCGCGGCGTCGACGGCCGCGGGGTCGCGGTCGTGGCCGAGGACGCGGATGCCGCGGGCCGCCAGGTCACGCGCGAGCGAGCCGCCGATCAGCCCCAGGCCGGCGACGGCGACGCTCCGGACCTCGGTCACCCTTCCTCCATCTGCACGCGGCGGGAGAGGCCGATGAGGTGCCAGAAGATGTAGCGCACGTCCTCGTCGTCGAGCCCCGCCTCGCGGGCCAGGGCGCCGGCGCGGCGCACCACCGCGGCCTCGCGCGCGGGGTCGAGGGTGGGAAGGCCCAGCTCGCGCTTCACGCCCCCTACCTCGCGCCCCAGCTGCACGCGCTCGGCGATCAGGCCGATGATCTGGCGGTCCAGCTGCTCGATGCGGTCGCGGATCTCGGCCAGCTGGGCGCGGGCCGGCGCGGCGGCGGGGGCGCTCACGCGGCCTCCCGCAGGCCGCCGCGCTCCGGCAGCGGCAGGTCGCGCCCGGCCGCGCGGGCGAACGGCTGCAGCCCGTGCATCAGCTCCACGAAGGCGGACAGGGTGAGCGACTGGTCGCCGTCGGAGAGCGCGCGCAGCGGGTCGGGGTGCACCTCCACGATCAGCCCGTCGGCGCCGGCGGCCACGGCGGCGAAGGAGAGCGGCGCCACCAGGTCGGCGCGCCCGCCCGCGTGGCTGGGGTCGACGATGACGGGGAGATGGGTCTCGGCCTTGAGGACGGGGATGGCGGCCACGTCGAGCGTATTGCGGGTGGCCGTCTCGAAGGTGCGGATGCCGCGCTCGCAGAGGATGACGTCGCGGTTGCCCTGCGCCATCACGTACTCGGCGGCCATCAGCAGCTCCTTGACGGTGGCGGAGAGGCCGCGCTTCAGCAGCACGGGGCGCTGCACGCGCCCGAGCTCGGAGAGAAGGGAGAAGTTCTGCATGTTGCGCGCGCCCACCTGCAGCACGTCGGCGTACTCGGCCACCAGCTCCACCTGGCGCGTGTCCATCACCTCGGTGACCACGGGAAGGCCGGTCTCGGCGCGGACCTCGGCCAGCATGCGGAGCGCGGCCTCGCCCAGCCCCTGGAAGGCGTAGGGGCTGGTGCGCGGCTTGAAGGCGCCGCCGCGCAGCAGCCCCGCCCCGGCGTCGCGCACGGCGACGGCGCTGTCGCGCAGCATCTCGCGCCCCTCCACCGAGCAGGGCCCGGCGATCACCGCCAGCCGCCGCCCCCCGATGGTGGCCGCGGCGCGGTCGCCGATGCGCACCACCGACGGGTCGGCGGCGAACTCGCGCGAGGCCAGCTTGTACGGCTTCATCACCGGGGTGACGGACTCGACGCCCGGGAGCGAGAGGAGCGCGGCTTCCTGCAGCAGCGCCTCGTCGCCGATGCAGCCGATGATGGTGCGCCGCTCGCCGCGCGAGACGTGCGTTCGCATCCCCAGCGTCTCCACGCGCTCGCGGATGTGGTCTACCTCGGCATCGCTGACGTTCGGACGAGTGACGATGATCATCTGGGGTTCTCCGGGTGATGAGTGCGGCGGGCGGGGTTGGAAACAGTTGAGGGCCCCCGATCCGCTCGGGAGCCCTCCGTTGCTTCGCTGTGGCTGCGTCTTCAGCCGCGCGCGACCAACTCCGGGTTCCCGTGGGGAAGCCGGTAGTAATAGCACCAGAATGCGCAGGCGGTGACGTTGCTCATGGCGGGAACAGTAACGGATCGACGGACCGCAGCGCAACCCCTCCGGCAAAAATGGCGGAAACTCTCAGGAGTTCTGGCCATGCGAGTCCATCCAGCGATCGACCATCGAAAGACTCATAAGGATCTAAGGCGGCATCGGGAGATCGGCTCGAATGCGGATCCGTCCTGCCGCCGCCTGTCGGATCCGCCGCCGGCCGGGCATCTTCCTCCCTCCACCTCCCCTGCCGATCGGAAGAAGATGCCCGAACCCCTGATCCTGAGCTGGAGCGGCGGCAAGGACAGCGCGCTGGCGCTGGACGCGCTCCGTGCCTCCGGCGCGCACGGCCCCATCGTCCTGCTGACGAGCGTCACCGCCGGATACGAGCGCATCAGCATCCACGGCGTGCGGCGGGAGCTGCTGCGGGCGCAGGCGGCGGCGCTGGGGCTGCCGCTGCACGAGTTCCGGCTGCAGCCCGAGTGCTCGAACGCGGACTACGAGGCGGCGCTCGCCGCGGCGCTGGCCGAGGTGCGCGGGCGTTTCGGGGCGCGGCGGATCGCGTTCGGCGACCTGTTCCTGGAGGACGTGCGCCGCTACCGCGAGGAGCGCGTCATCCCCCTCGGCTTCGAGCCCGTGTTCCCGCTCTGGGGGCGCGGCACGGCGGCGCTCGCGGGCGAATTCGTGGAGCGCGGCTTCCAGGCGCGGCTGGTGTGCGTGGACACCACGCAGCTGGACGCGGGCTTCGCCGGGCGCGCGTATGACGCGGCGCTGCTGGCCGATCTGCCCGCGGGCGTGGACCCGTGCGGCGAGAACGGCGAGTTCCACACCTTCGTCTCCGCCGGCCCGGGCTTCCGCGCGCCGGTGGAGTACGACGTCGGCGAGGTGGTGATGCGCGGCGGGCGGTTCGCGTACTGCGACCTGGTCCCCGCCGCCGCGGCGGCGCCGGCCTGATCGGGCACGAAAACGCCGTCGGCGCGAGTCGCCTTTGCGTCTGCCACCCGGCCCTGCGCGGATGTTGCAATCTCCATCTCCCGTTCGTGGTTCGGCCTGGAACGGCAACGACGGGGGGGATGATGGAGAAGCGGGTGGACGACCGGGCGCTGGACGTGCTTTTCCGCGAGGCGCGCTCGTACTACAGCTGGCAGGACCGGCCGGTGAGCGACGACACGCTCCGCGAGCTGTATGAGATGTGCAAGCTGGGGCCGACGGCGGCCAACTCGAACCCGGCGCGCTTCGTGTTCGTGCGCTCGCGGGAGGCCAGGGAGCGGCTGCGCCCCGTGCTGGCGCCGGGAAACGTGGAGAAGACGATGACCGCGCCGGTAACGGTGATCGTTGCGTACGACCTGCTGTTCTACCACAAGATGGCCAAGCTCTTCCCCCCGAACCCGGCGATGGGTGACCTGTACGCGAACAATCCCCAGCTGGTGGAGACCACCGCGCGGCGCAACTCGTCGCTGCAGGGCGCCTACCTGATGATGGCGGCGCGCGCGCTGGGGCTGGACTGCGGGCCGATGTCCGGCTTCGACAACGCCCGGCTCGACGAGGAGTTCTTCGGCGCGGGCAGGGAGTGCGAGGGGTGCGACCAGGAGTTCTTCCCCGAGGGGCACGTGAAGAGCAACTTCCTGGTGAACCTGGGCTACGGGACGCGCGAGAAGCTCTTCCCGCGCCTGCCGCGGCTCGCCTTCGAGGAGGCCTGCACACTGATGTGACGGCCCGAGCGCGGACACGCATCGCCCCGCCACGTTCCACTCGTGGCGGGGCGATTCGCGTGGGCGCAGGAAAATCTGGCGATCCGGCCCTCCAAAACAGCACTATGATGGTTGCCCGCCCGGTTCTCCCCGTCCGACGCCCACCGCGAGACACCGATGGACCTCGTCAGCACCTATCACAAGCTCGGCCAGCCGGATGCGCTGGGAGGATCGCTGGTCCTGATCAGCCTGGCGTTCATGCTGGCGCCCTACTTCCCGGGCAAGCGCATCGGCCCGCTCGAAGTGCCGGACCTGAAGGAGCGGAAGCTCCTGTTCCAGTGCCTGGGCCCGGTGCTGGTGCTGATCACCGCGGCCGGGTTCTATCCCCTCTGGCAGGACAAGCCGGCGGGCGGACACCCCGTCACCATGCGGGACCTGTCCGTCCTGCTGATGGCGAACCCGCGCAACACGTACCAGGGACTGCGCGATCCCGCCTTCACCAACTCGGACGAGATCCGGGCGATCCTCGGCCAGGACCCGGGCTTTCCGCGGGCCCAGGCGTATTCCGTCCCGCAGAGCTGGGCCCAGCTGCCGGCGCAGATCTCCGAGGTGCTGCAGGCCGATCCCGACCTCGTCATCATCCATCGCTCCGCCTTCGCGCACAGCACCGAGGCGCAGGGAGATACCGCGCTGAAGGCGTTCGTCAACGCGCTGGCGCCCAGGCGGACGCGGCTGCTGATCTACTCGCGCTCGTTCCGCGACGGCGACCCGGGGCTGGAGACGTACCGGAACTGGCTCACCGACGACCCCGGGCTGCGCAGGCGCATCGACTTCCACGCGTTCACCGACACGGCCACGCCGTTCGCCGGGTTCACGGACCGCCAGCGCCTGTCGAGCCACGTACGCACCATCCTCGGGGAGATCGTGCGCGAGCGGAACGGGGGAACATGAGCTGGGTCGCCGCGCCCGTGCCGCTTGCGCGCAAGTGCTGTGCGGGTTGAGATTTGTGGCCGCACGCCGCCGCGCCGGGCGGAGATGGCTTCCGGCCGCGGCGGCCACGAATCCCTTCGAAGGAACCGATGTCACTGGTCACCTGTCCCGCCTGCGAACAGACGCTCCCCGGCGACATCCCCGCGTGCGTGCGCTGCGGGCATCCGCTCCCGCAGGCCGCGATCGAGACGGAGGCGCCGGCGGGGCTGGCCGCGTCCGAGGCGGGCGAGCTCCATGCGATGGCGCTGCAGAAGCTGGCGCTGCTCTCCTTCTTCTCGCTCGGCCTGTACCAGCTGTACTGGTTCTACCGCAACTGGACGCGGGTGCGCGAGCGCACCGGCCGCCGGCTGATGCCGTTCTGGCGCTCGTTCTTCGCGCCGCTGTGGAGCTACTCGCTCTTCGACGAGGTGGCCGAGCAGGCGCGCGCCGGCTCGGTGGCGGTGGCGTGGAGCCCGATGGTGCTGGCCATCGCCTTCTTCCTGATCTCGGCGGCGTGGCGGTTCCCGGGGCCGGGAACCATCGCCACGCTCTTCTCCTTCGTGCCGCTCCTTCCCGTGCAGGCCACCATCAACGCGATGGCCGAGCGCCGCGGCGTGCGCCCCGACGCCCGCATTGGCCGGCGCCACGTGGTCCTGATCGCCGCGGGCGCCGTGCTCGCGATCCTGGCGGCGATCGGCGCGTCGACGATGCCGCCCCCGGCGCCCTGACGCAGCCCGAGATCGAGCACGAAAGACGAAGGGCCTCCCCGGCGGGGAGGCCCTTCGCGCTTCCACATCCGTCGTCCAGCCGCCGCGGTCACTCCGGGCGGTAGACGCCCCACTCCTCGCGGAGCGCGTCGCTGATCTCGCCGAGGGTGACCATCGCCTTCACGGCGTCGATGATGTGCGGCATCAGGTTGTCGGTGCCGCGGGCGGCGGCGCGGATGGCCTCCAGCCGCGCGCGCACCTCGGCGCCGTCGCGGCCGCGCTTGATCTCGGCCAGCTGGGCCCGCTGCGACGCCTCCAGCGCGGAGAAGTCCGGCTGGGCCAGGTCGACGGGCTCCCCCTCGGCGGACTGGAACTTGTTGACGCCGACGACGATGCGGTCGCCCGCCTCGACCGAGATCTGGTGCTCGTACGCGGCGCGGTGGATCTCCTCCTGCATGTAGACGATGGCCTCGGACGCGCCGCCCATCTCCTCGATCTTCTCCAGGTACTCGCGCGCCTTCTCCTCCACCGCGGTCGTCAGCGACTCGACATAGTAGCTGCCGGCCAGCGGATCGACCGTGTCCGCCGCGCCGCTCTCGTACGCCAGCACCTGCTGCGTGCGCAGCGCCAGCGTGGCCGCCTGCGCGGTGGGGAGCGACAGCGCCTCGTCGTAGCCGTTGGTGTGCAGGCTCTGCGTACCGCCCAGCACGGCGGCGAGGGCCTGAACCGTGACGCGGACCACGTTGTTCAGCGGCTGCTGCGCCTGCAGCGTGACCCCGCCGGTCTGCGTGTGGAAGCGCAGCTTCGCCGCGTCGTCGCCCGCGCCGAAGCGCTCGCGCATCAGCCGCGCCCACAGGCGGCGCGCCGCGCGGAACTTGGCGACCTCCTCGAACAGGTCGTTGTGGCTGGCGAAGAAGAAGGAGAGCCGCGGGGCGAACCTGTCCACGTCCAGCCCCGCGTCCAGCGCGCGGCGCACGTACTCAAGCCCGTCGGCGAAGGTGAAGGCGATCTCCTGCGCCGCCGTGGCCCCCGCCTCGCGGATGTGGTAGCCGGAGATGGAGATGGTGTTCCACTTCGGCACCTCGGCGTTGCAGAACGCGAAGATGTCGGTGATCAGGCGCAGGCTGGGCTCCACGGGGTAGATGTACGTCCCGCGGGCGATGTACTCCTTCAGGATGTCGTTCTGGATCGTCCCGCTGATCTTGCCGCGGGGGATGCCGCGCTCGTCCGCGACGGCGATGTAGAACGCCAGGAGGATGGCCGCCGTGGCGTTGATGGTCATCGAGGTGCTGACCCTGTCCAGCGGGATCCCGTCCAGCAGCCGCCGCATGTCCGCCAGCGAGTCGATGGCCACGCCCACGCGCCCGACCTCGCCCGCCGCCATCGACGCGTCCGAATCGTACCCCATCTGCGTGGGCAGGTCGAACGCGGTGGAGAGACCCGTCTGCCCCGCCTGCAGCAGGAGCTTGAAGCGCGTGTTGGTCTCCTCGGCCGTGCCGAAGCCCGCGTACTGGCGCATGGTCCAGAAGCGCCCGCGGTACATGGTGGGCTGGATGCCGCGCGTGAACGGGTACTCGCCGGGATAGCCCAGGTCGCGCGGGTAGTCGAGCGCCGCCGTGTCTTCCGGCGTGTACAGCCGGTCGACCTCCACGCCGCTGGTGGAGACGAACCGCTCGCGCCGCTCGGGGTGCTTCGCCAGCGCGGGCGCCACCACGCGCTCGGTCCACGCCTGCTTCCCGCCGTCCGCCGGGCCGGTGCTGCCGGAATCCTCGCCGATGTTCGCCGCCGGTGTGTCGCTCATCTTCGCTTCGGGAAAGTACGAAAGTACGAGAGTACGGAAGTACGGAACCGCGTCCGGGCGCCCAAGATAACGCGGGCGGCGGCGCTCGGCATCTCCATCCTCCGGCGCGGTTGACAGGGCGGCGCGCGGCGTGCGTGCGACCTGCAGCGCGCAGACATCGAAGAACGCGAACAGGCCCGGCGAGCTCGCCGGGCCTGTTCGCGTTCATCAGCGACCGATCAGCCGCCGCTCATCCGCACTCGTGCGGCGAGGTGTGCTCGATGCAGGGGCAATAGAAGGTAGGCGCGGTAGGCGCGAACTCGTTCGCGTTCACAGTCCCGCGCGCCTCCTCGGCGCCCATCTCGAACGACTCGACCGACAGCTCGTCCAGGCTCAGCTTCACCTTCTCCATTGGGCCACTCCCTGTGATGAGTCCTACCCGCGCCGTCCCCGAGTGGGCGGTTCGCAGTGCAAGGGAGAATAGCATCCGTCGCAGTTTTCGTAAACCCTCGGTGACTGCCCCTAATCATCCTTTCAGGGAGTGACGGAGATGACGGAAGCCCGGCGAACGCGAACGTCCGCCGGGCTTTCCGGAGCTACATCATCCCCAATCTCCCCATACCATGCCGGATCGCGCGCGTCGGCACGTCTCCACTTCAGGCGATGGCGCCCTTCTTCCCGGCGATGCGGCGGAGGAGCCCCGCCTGGCCCGAATGGTAGGCCTGGTGGAAGAAGACGGTGCCCAGCAGCGTGCGGTTGGTCTCGTCGGGATTGTTGGTGGGGCTGTTGGGCGCGTGCTGGTCCAGGAACTCGGGCGTCAGCGTGGCCAGCCCGGCATCCACGCGCTCGCACGCCGTATCCCACGCGGCCATCAGCGTCCCCAGGTCGATCGCCTCGGCGGGGTCGGTGAGGGGCGGGGCGCCGCGGGCGTAGCGGTCCAGCGCGCCGGGCTCCATCACCCCCTCCTGGCCCAGCATCGCCAATGCGTTGTTGTACACCCAGAGGAGATGGCCCACCACGAAGTTCAGGCAGTTGCCCGCGGGGCTGGGCTGGATCAGGCTTTCCTCGTGGGTGAACCCCTCGACGTTCATCCGGAGCACCTGGTGGACGATCCCGGCCTGGTGGCGGAATCCGGCGACTTCGCTGGCGGGCGCGGCGGCGGTTGCGGTCATTCGTCACCTCACGAGGAGTGGGAATGGAGATCCGGAGTGATACGATATCGTACCATCCGACATCGGCATAAATACCCGCGCGCCGATGCCGCGTCAAGGGCTATCGCATCGGGCGGCAGGGGCATCGTATATTCCGAGATCGTAGCAATTCACCCGACGCGAGGCCGCATGCCGCTCGAATTCCTGTCGCCACTCCACAAGGCGTCGCGCCAGATTGCCGTCTACCTCGAAGGGCTGGACGCGGACACCGGCCTCAGCACCGCCGAGGCGCACCTGGTGACGTACCTGCGCAGCTATGCGCCGGCGCCGGTGGGCGAGCTGGTGCGGGTGTTCGGGATCAAGCAGTCGACGTTCACCAGCATGCTGGACCGGCTGGAGGAGGCCGGCCTCATCCGCCGCGAGGTGAACCCCGGCGACCGCCGCTCGTTCATGATCCACATCACCGACGAGGGGCGGGAGATGGCCGAGCGCTCCAACCGCCAGCTCGAGGCGTTCGAGGCGGAGCTGCGCAAACGCCTGCGCCCCAGGGACATCGAGGGCTTCCACGCAGTAATGGCCGCGGTGGAGGAGATCACGAAGGTGCGGCTACGCGAGCGGTAGACGCGGTATCTACCGCACCCGCACGCGGAACCGCGCCGAATCCGCGGCGGCCGTACTCTCGCCCGGGCGCTTGTAGACGAGGGCGATGACGGCGTGTCCCGGCTCCGGGGTGGTGAAGGTCCAGCGCTCGGTGCCGCCGGCGCCGTTGCGGTCCTGGTTCGCGCGCGGGACCGAGTAGCCGTGCCCGACCAGACGCAGCGGGGCGAGCGCCGCCGAGTCCACCAGCACCCACTCGTACCCCGTGCTGTGGTTGGACTTCAGCGCGATGTCGAACTCCGCGCCGCGCGACATCTCGATCGGCATCGCCGGGTCGGTGAACGTCTCGCGGCCGGTCCCGCACCCCGCCGCGATCACCGTCACCGCCGCGGCCATCGCCATCCCGTTCATCATCATCCCCCTCCACGTCGTCGTGATCGGCCGCGATCACCGCGTCAGCAGGCCGGCATCCAGCACCAGGCCACTGCCGGTGACGAAGCGCGCGCGGTCGCTGGCCAGGTAGAGAACGGCCTCGGCCACGTCCTCGGGCTCGATCCAGGGGACGGGGAGGAGGTTGCCGGCCGACGCCTCGGCGATCTCCTCGACCGTCTTCCCCTCCAGCTCGGCCAGGCCGTCGTTCATCGGCGTGTTCACGCCCGTGGGGTGCAGGCTGACCACGCGGATGCCATGCGGCGCAAGCTCGATCGCCCAGCTCTTCGTCAATCCGACCAGGCCGTGCTTGCTGGCGGCGTAATGGCTCAGCCGGTTCATCCCCCTGAGCCCCGCGACCGAGGAGTTGTTGATGATGACGCCGGAATTCTGCCGGATCATCACCGGGATCGCCCGGCGGGCCACCATCCACGGCCCCTTCAGGTTGATGCCGAGCATCGCGTCCCACTCGTCCTCGGTGAGCTCGTGGGCGCGGCCGTAGGCGCAGATCCCCGCGTTGTTGAACAGGATGTCGATGCGCCCGAAGCGCTCCACCGTCGTCTCCACCGCGGCGGTGATGGCCGCGTCGTCGCGCACGTCGCCGGCGAAGGCGAGGGCCGCGCTCCCGGCGGCCTCGCACTCGGCCACGAGCGCGTCCAGGTCCGCGCCCGTGCCCATCCCGTAGCCGGGGTACGCCAGCGGGCGCGCCACGTCGAACGCGGCGATGGAGGCGCCGGCCTTCGCCAGCGCGAGCGCGGCGGCGCGCCCCTGCCCGTGCGCGGCGCCGGTGACGAACGCCACGCGGCCGCTGAACTCACCCATGCGCCCCGATCCCTTCCGCCGCGGCGGCCGCGGGCTGCCTGCGGTACGGCTGCAGATAGTCGTCCAGCGGCACCTGCAGCACGTTGTTGATCACGTTGGTGGCCACCATCAGCGCCCCGAAGGCGGTCAGCGCCACCATCTGCCCGTCGCCGAAATACGCCGCCACGCGCCCGTACAGCGCGTCGGGAATGCGGTGCGGCGTCTGCGCCAGCGCGCGCCCGAACTCCACCACGGCGGCCTCGCGCTCGTCCAGCGCCAGCGCGTCGGGGTCCTCGCCGCTGTCGATGAGGATGCGGCGGAAGAAGGTGGAGCAGATCAGGCAGTCGGTCTCGGCCGACACGGCGTGCGCGAAGAGGGTGGTCAGCCGCTCGCCCAGGAACGGCTGCACGGCGTCGCGCAGGCGGTACCACGTCATCAGCGCGTCGAACGCTGGCACCGAGTGCAGCAGCGTGCGCTTCATGTTGGTGATGCGCGCGATCTTCAGGTGCCCGTCGTGCGCGGCGCGCGCCTCGGCGGGCATCTGGTCGTATTCGAGCGGTTCGATTCGCGGCATGCGCGGTCGCGGGAGAGGGTCGGATTCCGGGAGACGACGCAATCTAGACGCGAGATGCAGGTCCGGGGAAGCATCAACCCGATCGGGATCACGCCGCCGCCGGAACCACCACGATGGAAGTCCGCGAAGGCGGACTGCGTGCGGTTGTAGCCGCGACTTGAGTCGCATTTTCCACCACGAAGCACGCCGGCGGACGCAATTGCATCCGCCGGCGTGCTTCGTCCGACAATCTGGCGCAGTCACGCGATGCGCAGGCGCGGGGGCTCGTGCGCGATCACCCGCGGACGCGCGTGCAGCGGGATCACGTGCGCCGGCTGATCACCCGTGGGCTCCGCGATCCTGGGCCAGAGGCCGAAGAACGCGGCCGCGGGGTCCACGCCCGGATCGGGCTCCGCGGGGTCGCCGGGGGCGTCCATCTCAGTTCAGCCCCTCGATGTCGCGCGCGGCGCGCTCCAGGATCTCCTTGGCCCGCTGGATCCACTGCTCGTCGCCCTGATGGCGCATGGCCGAGCGGAAGGTGGCGCGCCCCAGGCCGCCGAACGCGCGCCCCAGCCCGTGCATCACCGGCCCGATGAACGAGCCGAAGTCGTCCACCCGGTCGAAGATGTCGTCGATGGTCGACTTGTTCTCTTCCAGGTACTTGCGCCCCTCGTCGGTGATCTCGAACACCTTGCGATTCCCCTCCTCGGTCTGCGAGCGGGCGTAGCCCAGGTCCTCGAGCAGCGCCAGCGTGGGGTACACCGTGCCCGGGCTGGGCGAGTAGGTGCCGCCGAAGCGGTCTTCCAGCTCCTTGATGATCTCGTAGCCGTGGCGCGGCTTCTCGGACAGCAGGTTCAGGATCACGAACTTCAGGTCGCCATGGCCGAACATGCGGCCGCGTCCGGGACCCGGCCCGCCCCACTGCCCACCGCCGGGGCCGCCCCACCCGCCCGGCCCGAACGCGAACGCCCACGGCCCGCCACGCCCGCGCGGGCCGCACTCGCGGGGCCCGCAGTGATGGAATCGTCCGAACATCTCTCCCCTCCCCTGTCTCTGTGGAACTCGGTCCAACCCTGGCTGGTCAAGATATAACGAAGCGATATATCGCATGTCAAGATATATCGTGAGTACTATCGGAAGATACATCGCGTTGGAGTAGATCCAGCGCCTTCGCGATGACTCACGTGCGGCGGCAACTATAGATCCGTCAATCGCTCAGGGAAGTTCGGGGCGGGCTTCCCCACCGGCGACTGAAGAAGTCGCAGCAACAACTACGGGAAGCCTCGCAAACTGCGCGAGGCTGTTCGGCTCGGAGGATGATCGGGCCTTCGAAAATCGTCCTCCATCAGGCTTACGCGACTACATCTTCCGAGGTTTCTCCCCTCCATCTCCGGAACAGCGCGTAGGCGACGAGGGCGATGCCGAAGCCGAGCATCGCCCCGACGAAGGCGCGGCCGAGCTGCATGGCCAGCGTGGGCGCGAACGGTGCGTTGGCCGCGGCGCCGGCGAGGGTGACGGCGGAGACGAAGGCCACGAAGCGCACCAGCCGCGCGCGCTGCCCCGGCCCGAACCGCCGCTCCTCGCGCGGGAAGCGGCGCAGCTCGCGGGCGATCCAGATCATCACCATCACCCCGCCCACGAGGGTGCTGGCGAACTGGAAGACGGAGTACCACTGGAGGCCTCCGAACGCCTGCGCCATCAGCGCCGGGAAGAAGGCCACGGCCCAGCCGGCCTCGTGCGTGAAGCCGTCCCACAGCACGTGCGTGGCCGCGCCCAGCAGCGCGGCGAAGATGGCGAGCGGCAGCACGTCCGAGCGGCGGCCCGGCGGCGGCGCCTCGGCCGCGCGGCGGAGGCCGGGCGGCAGCAGCGGCGTGAGCGCGGGGCGGACGAGCGCGCGCCACGCCCACCACACCAGCAGCGTGACGGGAAGGCAGAAGACGACGAACCCCGCCGGCGAGTGGCCGAACTTGCCGCGCGGGGCCAGGTGGAGGATGTATTCCAGGTCGGGCGAGAAGGTGCCGATCACCAGCGCGGCCAGCGGCAAGCGGGGCCAGGCGCGGTGGAGCGGCCAGGCCGCGGCGGCGTGTGCGGGTGTGATCGGCATGAAAGCAGGGAACAGGGGACAGGGTACAGGGAACAGGGACGGCAAGCGGCGCGAGGGCCTAATGCAGTCCCTGTACGCTGTACCCTGTCCCCTATCCCCTGTCCCCTACGCCATCGCGGGCATCCCCATCGCCGCCCACTCCTCGGCAGCGGGGCCGTAGCACCCGGGCACCTTCAGGCCCGCCTGGCGCATCAGCACCGTCAGCTGCCCGCGGTGGTGCGTCTGGTGGAGCACGAGCACGGAGAGCGCCTGCCCCTTCGGCCACGACTGGCCGTACATGGGGATCTCGTCCGCCAGCTCGTCGTCGCTCCACTGCGAGCGCACCGCACCAGGCACCGAGCGGGCGGCGCGCTCGTACGCCTCCACGATCTCGGAGGCGCGCTCCGGCACCGGGTCGTGCTCGCCGGGGCCCTCGAGGCCGTTCAGCCCGGCGGCGCCCAGCAGCTCCGGCACTGTCCCGGCCAGGTGCCACGCCAGCCGCCCGGCCGAGCGCCCCTGCGGCGAGACGCGCTGCTCCAGCGACGCGTCCGTGAGTTCGCGCAGCACCTTCAGCGTAGCCTCGGACTCGCTGGCCCAGTCACGCTCGAAGTCTTCGATCTTCCGGTACATGATGGCCTCTAGGGGACAGGGACAGGGACAGGAGACAGGAGACAGGAGACAGGAGACAGGAGACAGGAGACAGGAGACAGGGAGATGAAGAAGCGAGGCTCCAACCGCGAGTCAAGCGATCGGAGGATGGGGATTGGCGGATCGAGGTCGCCTGCCCTGCCAGTCGATCGCTCCGCTCGCGCACCGGCGCCGATCGATCGCAATGACCTGCAGTTCCCTATCCCCTGTCCCCTGTACCCTGTCTCCTACTCCAGCACGATCAGCGTCGCGCCCTTGTCGACCGTCTGGCGTTCCTGGACCAGGATCTTCGCGACGACGCCGTCGGCGGGGGCCTTCAGCTCGTTCTCCATCTTCATCGCCTCGACGATGACCACGCCCTGGCCGGCCTTCACCGCCTGGCCCACCTCGACGTCGATCCGCACCACCAACCCGGGCATCGGCGCGACGATGGTCTTCTCCACCTCGGCCTCGGCGCCGCCGGTCATCTCTCGGATGGCGCGCGTCCGCTCGTCCACCGCGTCGGCGGTGAAGCGCTCGCGGCCCAGCGAGATCTGCCAGCGCCCGCGCCGGTCGCCCGGCTTCGCGGTGAGGGTGTGCGAGCGCCCGTCCACGGTCAGGCTGCGGACGTGCGTGCCGGGGAGCGCCTGCATCTGTGCTTCGACGGGGGTGCCGTCCACCACGGGCGTGTGGCCGGTCAGGTCCACCTCCACGGTGCGGCCGGCGATGGTGACGAAATAGCGCATTGCGTTCTATCGAAAATGGTTGCCCCGCGCGAGCGGTCGAGGGGTGAGGAAGCTGCGGGCGGGCCCGGGACGACGCAAGTCTCCGGCATGCGAAAATCGCACGCGCCTCCGGAGACGGAGGGTACGACGAACCATTCGGAGCCAGAGGGTAGCAATCTTTTTGCGTCCGATTTATTATCGATGAACATGTGTAGCCGCCGGTTCCACATGGCCGCGGCTGACCTGCAGAGGTCTGTTGCGCCCTGAGCAGAGATCACCGCGCCACCCGTGGCGCACACTCACCCACACGCCGAGGTCCGCATGCCGAAGCTGAAGCTGGACGTGGACACCCTGACCGTCCAATCGTTCGAGACCGGCGACCTGGACGAAGCGCGCGGCACGGTGCACGGACTGAGCCGCACCAAGCAGCCCAACGACTCGCTCGACGCCTGCGATCCGCCGTTCACGTACCAGGCCGGGTCCTGCAACGGCGGCGTGTGCACCGACGACTACTCCTGCCAGGAGAGCTGGGCGAACGGGTGCACGAGCGATCCCATGACGGGCTGGACCGACCCCGGCTACTGCTGAACGGGCAGACGTACGACGACCGGCGGGCCGGGCATCTCGCCTGCGCTGAACTCCGGCCCGGCAGCCCGAGCCCGTGCCCGGCCCGCGGGCACCCTCCACACCATCGAGAGAGAACCCATGAAGAAGCTGAAGCTGTCGCTGGACGCACTCCACGTGGAGTCGTATGAGCCCTCGCGTGCACCCCAAGCCGCCGAAGGCACCGTTCACGGTCACGAGTCCTTCAGCCGCCTTGGCCAGCAAACGTGCGGCGGCATGAGCTGTGACTATGCTTGCGTCACGCTGTACGACAATACCTGCAGGAACGTGTGCGCGGTGTAAGAGAATCCCTCGGGGACGCCGATCGAGTGGCGATCCCGGATGGATGAAACGCGGCGGGCCGCCGGACGAGGTGTCCG
>NZ_DATIND010000030.1 GCF_035474595.1 Longimicrobium sp. | reverse complement strand
AGCTCCACATCCCGGCGCGGGGAGGTTCGGAAAGCGCGCGGATGCTGGAGAGCCACCCTCTCCCGGGACGGGAGAGGGTCGCGCCCTCCGGCGCGGGGTGAGGACGGCGCGAGGGTGAGGACGCGCACCTCGGCGCGGAACACGCCCCAGAGCCCGCATCTTTTACCGTTTTTTGCCGTTGCGCGGTTGTCGCAACCGGTATCAGGCGGTAAACTTCCCGCCATGACGCAGCAGACGGACGCGCAGAACGCCACCCGGGCCGGAACCGTGGCACTGGTCGGCTTTCCGAACGTGGGAAAGTCGAGCCTGATGAACCGGCTGGTGGAGCAGAAGCTCAGCATCGTGACGCCGCTGGCGCAGACCACGCGCGAGCGCGTGCTGGGGATCGACACGCGCGGCGGCGTGCAGATGGTGTTCATCGACACGCCCGGCCTGGTGGACCCGCGCTACCTGCTGCACCGCGCGATGATGCACGAGGCCACCGAGGTGATCGGCGACGCCGACGTGGTGCTGCTGCTGGTCGACGCCAGCCGCGGCGAGCCGCAGCTCCGCGAGGACGTGCTGGAGCTGGTGCGCCGCGCGAAGATCCTGATCGTCGTCTCCAACAAGATCGACGTGGCCTCGGACGCCGACCGCGCCGCCGTGCGCAGGTGGGCGCGCGAGCACCTGAACGCCGACGCGGCGGAGGTGTCGGCGGAGACGGGGGAGGGGACGGAGGCGCTGCGCGCGCGGGTGGCGGAGCGGCTTCCCGAATCGCCCTTCCTGTACCCGGAGGAGGACGTCAGTTCGCAGCCGGTGCGCTTCTTCGTGGCCGAGCTGGTGCGCGAGACCATCTTCGAGCTGTACGAGAAGGAGGTGCCGTACAGTGTGGCCGTGAAGGTGGAGGAGTTCCGCGAGAACGCACAGCCGGTGTACATCCGCGCGGTGGTGTTCGTGGAGCGGCCCACGCAGAAGGCCATCCTGATCGGCAGCGGCGGAAGCGCCATCAAGCGGCTGGGGCAGGCGGCGCGGTTGAAGGTGGAGGAGTTCGTGGGGGCGCCGGTGTACCTGGACCTGTGGGTGAAGGTCCTGCCCAAGTGGCGCAAGAGCCCGCTGGAGCTGCAGCGGCTGGGTTTCACCCTTCCCGAGGAGCAACGGAAGTGATCGAGCAGTGGCTGCTGGACCTGCTGGTGTGCCCCAAGTGCAAGGGCGAGCTGACGCACGAGACGGAGCCCGAGGCGCTGGTGTGCCCGCGCTGCCGGCTGCGCTACGAGGTGCGCGAGAACATCCCCGTCCTGCTGATCGACGAGGCGAAGCCGCTGGCCTGAGCGGCCCTGCCCCGCGGACGCGCGCTTCCGGCATGTTTGACACCGGGTTACGCGCGGAATATCATTTTCCTTACACTCCCCCCTCACACGTTCCCCGGCCTGCCCCGCGATGCCCCAGCGCGTCCTCCTGCATCACTCGCCGCACGGACGCCCCGCGCCCAGCGCGGTGCGCGAGTTCGCCGCGAGCCAGGGGTTTCCGGTGGTGGAGGTGCTCACCCCGGAAGAGATCGGGCCGCGCGTGAGCCGCACCTATCCCGCGGCGCTGGTGATCGACGCCACGTCGCCGGCCGACGACGCGCTGGCGGTGTGCCGGCAGATGAAGGGCGACGCGTTCACCTCCGTCGTGCCCGTCATCATGTACCTTGCCACGGGGGAGGGGAGCGACGGGATCGTGGCGGCCGCGCTGGAGAACGGCGCCGACGAGGTGCTGAACGGAAGCGGGAGCGCGCGCGAGGTCCTGCTGCGGCTGAAGATGGCCGTGGCCCGCGCCGAGCGCGACGTGAGCGTGCATCCCACGACGCTGCTGCCCGGCACCGTGCAGATCCAGCGCGACATCGCCGAGCGGCTGCGCGGCGGCGAGAAGTTCGCGGTGTGCTATGCGGACCTGGACCACTTCAAGGAGTTCAACGACCGCTACGGCTACATCCACGGCGACCGGGTGATCCTGATCCTCTCGCGCATCCTGCGCGAGGTGGTGCGTGCGTACAGCCCGTCGGCGTTCGTGGGGCACATCGGCGGCGACGACTTCATCTTCAACGCGCCGTTGGGGGACTTCCGCATGTGCTGCGAGGAGGTGATCGGCGTGTTCAGCGAGCTGATCCCCCTGCAGTACACCGAGGAGGACCGCGAGCGGGGCTTCTTCATCGGCAAGGACCGCCGCGGCGAGGTGTACCAGGTGCCGCTGATGACGCTGTCGATCGGAGTGGTGACGAACGAGCACCGCAGCTTCGTGCACACGGCGCAGATCAGCGAGCTCGCCACGGAGATGAAGGCGTACGCCAAGACCTTCCCCGGCTCGATCTACGTGGTCGACCGCCGCACCGACCGGCACCCGGCGGAGCAGCTGGACGAGGCGGCGGCCGCGGGGAGCGAGGCCGCCGCGCTCCCCGTCCCGCCGCCGGCCGAGGAGGGGGAGCTGCCGCGGGGGATGGAGGCCGCCGCGGCGGTGGCGCCGGAGGCGGGCGCCTCGTAGCTTGGTGGGCTCGGACTTCCCGCACCTGAGCCGCGCCCGCCGCGGCCTTTCGACTTTTGCAAGCCGACGCTCCGTTCATGAACGTTCAGTGCACGAGCTGCAAGACCGTTTTCCGGGTGGACCCGGCCAAGGTGCCCGCGGGCGGCGTGCGCGCGCGCTGCTCCATCTGCCGCGCGGTGTTCGAGGTTTCCGCACCGGCGGCTGACGGCAACGCGTCGGTCGCGACGCCGGCGCCCGCTCCGGTCGCTGCCCCGGCTTCCGCGCCCCAGCCCGCGCCGGCGCCCGTCGCCGCGCCGGCATCCGTGCCGACGCCGACACCTGCGCCCGTCGCTGCGCCCGCGCCGACTCCGGCGCCGGTGCGCGCGGAGACGCCGGCGGCACCGCGCGCGCCGTCGCCGTTCGGCGCGTCGGATCCCGCCTCGAAGGCGCGGCGGCTGGCGCGTGCGCTGATCTCCGACATCGTGACGTACTTTCCCGAGCGGCGCGACAAGGCGCTGGCGGACGGGACGCTGCGGCGCGAGTTCACCGAGGAGATCAAGAAGAGCTGGGAGGAGTACGTCGCCCAGGTGGGCCAAGACATGGCGAAGAAGACGCCGCACTTCCGCGAGGCGCTGAACGACATCCTGGCGAAGGGGCAGGCGGTGTTCTGAAACGAAGTGCCAGGTGCCGAGTGCCAAGTGCCAAGTGGTTGCGGCGTGAGACGAGACTGACGTTCGCACCGGGCTACCAGGCACTAGGCACTAGGGACTAGGCACTTGCAGTTATCCGACGCGACCCGGTAGCTTTCTTGCGGTGTACCATACGGGGCCGTCCAAGCCGGGCGGCCCTTGTCGTTGCCGGCATGCAGGCTCAAACTCGACCCTGAAACTCCACGATGAACGAAGATCTGCGCTCCGCGCTGGATGCGAACCGCGACCGGCTCGGTGAGCTGAGGAGGTTCCTTTGACCTCGACAGCAAAGAAGAGCAGCTGAGGCAGCTGGAGGCCCGCATGGGCGACCCGGGGTTCTGGAACGACCAGAACGCCGCCCGCGAGGTGATTGACGAGGCCAACTCGCTGAAGCAGTGGACCGAGCCCTGGGCCCAGCTGGACGCGAAGGTGACCTCGCTCTCGGAGATGGTGGACCTGCTGGAGGGCGAGGACGACCCCGAGATGCTGGCCGAGGTGCAGCGCGAGGCCGACTCCATCGGGCCGCAGCTGGAAGACCTGCAGATGCGGATGATGCTGCAGGGACCCGACGACGGCCGCGACGCGCTGGTGACCATCCACCCCGGCGCGGGCGGCACCGAGAGCCAGGACTGGGCCGAGATGCTGCTGCGCATGTACCAGCGCTGGGGCGACCGCCACGGCTTCGAGGTGGAGCTGCTGGACCGCCAGGAGGGCGAGGAGGCGGGGATCAAGGACGCCACGCTGGAGATCCGCGGACAGTACGCGTACGGCTTCCTGAAGGCCGAGCGCGGCGTGCACCGCCTGGTGCGCATCTCGCCGTTCGACAGCGCGGCGCGGCGCCACACCTCGTTCGCCTCGGTCTTCGTCTACCCGGTGGTCGACGACAACATCGAGATCGAGATCCGCGACGAGGACATCGAGATGGACGTGTACCGCGCGTCGGGCGCCGGCGGGCAGCACGTGAACAAGACGTCGTCGGCCGTGCGGCTGCGGCACCTGCCGTCGGGGATCGTGGTGGCCTGCCAGCAGGAGCGCAGCCAGCACAAGAACCGCGCGACCGCCATGAAGATGCTGAAGGCGGCGCTCTACCAGCGCGCGCTGGAGGAGCAGGAGAAGGAGAAGGCCAAGCTCGAGTCGACCAAGACCGACATCGCCTTCGGCAGCCAGATCCGCTCCTACGTCTTCCAGCCGTACACGATGGTGAACGACCATCGCACCGAGCTGAAGATTCCCGACGTGCAGAAGGTGATGGACGGCGACCTGGATCCGTTCATCCACGCGTACCTGCGCGAGTACGGGCGGGTGCAGACGGCGTAATAAACGAAGTGCGTGAGTGCGGAAGTGCGCGGGTCTTCAGCGCACTCAGAACCAGCAGCCTCGCGCAGTTTGCGAGGCTTCCCGTAGTTGTTGCTGCGGCTTCAGTCGCCGGTCCGGGATCGGCCGGGCTGCTGCCTCGGGACCGATAGCCTTTGAATCACCAGAAGCAGTTCAGCTCAGCCTGCGCGGAAGATGATCGGGATGGACGAGATTCGGGATGGTGCGGAAGCGCAGGGCGGCGACGACCGCGTGATGGCCGACCGGCTGGCGAAGCTGGACCGGCTGCGCGAGCGCGGCATCGAGCCGTTCGCCTATCGCTACGAGCCCACGCACTCCGCCACCGGGGCGCTCTCCCTCTTCCAGCAGTGGGACGAGGGGAAGGGCGAGGCGGCGGGCGACGGGCCCGAGGAGACGGTCCGCCTGGCCGGCCGCATGGTCAGCCGGCGGGTGATGGGGAAGAGTACCTTTGCGCACCTGGCCGACCGCACGGGCCGGATCCAGCTCTACTTCCGCGTGAACGACCTGGGCGAGCGATACGAGCTGCTGGACCTGGTCGACCTGGGCGACTGGATCGGCGCGGAGGGCACGCTCTTTCGCACCCGCACCGGCGAGGTGTCGCTGCGCGTGAAGTCGTTCGACCTTCTCGCCAAGTCGCTCCGCCCCCTCCCGCTGGGGAAGGAAGAGACGGACCCGGAGACGGGCGAGCGGCGCGTGTACTCCGGCTTCAGCGACCAGCAGGCGCGCTACCGGCAGCGCTACGCCGACCTGGCGGTGAACCCGGAGGTGCGCGACGTGTTCGTGCTCCGCGCGCGCGCCGTCACCGCGCTGCGGCGCTTCCTGGACGACCGCGGCTTCATCGAGGTGGAGACCCCGGTGCTGCAGCCCGTGTACGGCGGCGCGGCGGCGCGGCCCTTCGTCACCCACCACAACACGCTGGGGATGCAGCTGTACCTGCGCATCGCCGACGAGCTGTACCTGAAGCGGCTGATCGTGGGGGGGATGGAGCGCGTGTACGAGATCTCCAAGGACTTCCGCAACGAGGGGATCGACCGCTTCCACAACCCCGAGTTCACCATGCTGGAGTTCTACGCCGCCTATTTCGACTACGAGGCGGTGATGGACCTGACCGAGGAGATGCTGGGCCACGTGGCCCGCGAGGTGCTGGGCGACGCGCCGATCAGGCTGGCGGGGCAGGAGATCAGCCTCACCCCGCCTTTCCGCCGGCTGACGATGTACGACGCGCTGCGCGAGGTGGGCGGCGTGGACGTGGCGTCGCTGTCGGAAGCGGAGATGCGGGAGAAGGCGATCGAGGCGGGCGTCGACCGCGCGGAAGCGGCGAAGATGGGGCGGGGGAAGCTGATCGACGAACTGTTCGGCGAGCTGGTGGAGCCGAAGCTGATCCAGCCCACCTTCATCACCGACTACCCGCGGGAGATGAGTCCCCTCGCAAAGCCGAAGCGCGGCAACCCCGAGCTGACCGAGCGCTTCGAGCTGATCGTGGGCGGGAAGGAGCTGTGCAACGCGTACAGCGAGCTGAACGACCCCATCGACCAGCGCGGCCGCTTCGAGGCGCAGCGGCGCCTGCGCGAGCAGGGCGACGACGAGGCGCAGCAGCTGGACGAGGACTTCCTGCGCGCGCTGGAGTACGGGATGCCCCCCACCGGCGGCTTCGGGATGGGGATCGACCGGCTCTGCATGATCCTGGCGGGGCAGCCGTCGGTCCGCGACGTGATCCTGTTTCCCACGCTGCGGCCGGAGGAATGATGGGGGGGACGAGGGGACAGGGGCCGGGGGACAGGGGACAGGGACCGCTTCGCGCGCACGGGTTTTCTTGCGCGCTGGCGGCGAAATCCCCATGCGGTAACGCGGTTCTCACCCCGCGCCGGGAACGATCGCGAGGGAACAGGTTACAGCCTGCCATGCGAGCGAATCCCGTGTTTTCCCTGTCCCCTGTCCCCTGTCCCCTGTCCCCTCGATGAGCCTGGAATGGTTCATCGGCCGGCGCTACCTGGCGTCGCGGCGGGGGACGCGCTTCCTCTCGCTCATCACCCTCATCGCCATCGGCGGGGTGAGCGTGGGGGTGATGGCGCTGATCGTGGTGATCGCGGTGATGACGGGGCTGCAGGAAGACCTGCGCGACAAGATCCTGGGCGTCAACCCGCACATCTGGGTGATGACCTACGGCGAGACCATGCGCATGGACGACTGGCAGGAGGTGCTGGCCAAGGTGCAGCGCATCCCCGGCGTGCAGGCGGCCGGCCCGTTCGTGCACACCGAGGTGGGGATCCGCAACCGCGCCAACTACTCCGAGGCGGGGATCCTGCGCGGGATCGACGCGTACCGGCCGGGCGAGACGGTCACCGACATCGTCTCCACCATCCGCACGCACGACCTGCTCCCGGCGCGCACCCGCAGCGGGCTGCCGCCCATCGTGCTGGGCGAGGGGCTGGCAATGCGCGCGAGCGCCCTTCCCGGCGACACGCTGATCATCATCTCCTTCCAGAACGCCACCGTCTCGGCCGTGGGCGGGCTGATGCCCAAGCTGCGGCAGTTCGAGGTGACGGGCACGTTCCGCACGGGGATGTACGAGTACGACAACAAGTTCATGTACACCTCGCTGGCCTCGGCGCAGGACCTGACCGGGCTGGGGAGCGCGGTGAGCGGGATCGAGGTGAAGGTCCCCGACCCCATGCATGCGTCCGAGGTGGCGCGCCGCATCGACGAGCGGCTGGGGCTGCCCTACCGCACGGACGACTGGAAGACGATGAACTCGGCGCTCTTCTCCGCGCTGAAGCTGGAGAAGCTGGCGATGGGGCTCATCCTCCTCCTGATCGTCGTGGTCGCCGCCTTCAACATCGTCTCCACGCTGGTGATGGTGGTGACCGACAAGACGCGCGAGATCGGGATCCTGAAGTCGATGGGGCTCACCGGGCGGCGGGTGCTCAGGATCTTCATGATCCAGGGGCTGGTGATCGGGATCGTGGGCAGCCTCCTGGGCGGCGGCGGCGGGCTGCTGCTGAACTTCCTGATCGACCGCTACCACCTGATCCGCATCCCCGGGGAGATCTACTTCGTGAGCCACCTCCCCGTGCGCAGCGACCCGTGGGACGTGCTCACCATTCTCCTGGCCACGGTGGCGATCTCGTTCGTGGCGACGATCTACCCGGCGCTGCAGGCGGCGCGGCTGACCCCGGTGGAGGCGATCCGCCATGAGTAGCCCCGCCGAGCGCTTCGCGGCCGAGGCTCCGGGTACCGATGTCCGCGGGGCCACTGCGCCCGCGGCGGAGATCGCGGTTTCCGCGCGCGGCGTGCGCAAGGAGTACCTGGGCGGCGACGGGCGCACGCTGACCGTGCTCGCCGGCGTGGACCTCGACGTGGCGCGCGGCGAGGCGATCTCGGTGATCGGCCGCAGCGGCTCGGGAAAGAGCACGCTCCTGCAGGTCCTGGGCGGGCTGGACGTGCCGAACGCGGGGACCGTGCACGTGGGCGGCCGCGACCTGGCCCGGCTGAACGAGGAGGACCTTGCGAGGGTAAGAAGCACCAGCATCGGCTTCGTCTTCCAGTTCCACCACCTCCTGCGCGAGTTCACCGCGCTGGAGAACGTGATGATGCCGCAGCTGATCGCCGGCGCGGGCGACCGCCAGGCGCGCGACCGCGCGCGGGAGCTGCTGGCCGGCGTGGGGCTGGAGGACCGGGCCACGCACAAGCCGTCGCAGCTCTCCGGCGGCGAGCAGCAGCGGGTGGCCGTGGCCCGCGCCCTGGCCAACCGGCCGCTGGTGCTGCTGGCCGACGAGCCCTCGGGGAACCTGGACCCCGAGACTGCCGAGGCGATGCACGACGAGTTCTTCCGAGTGTGCCGCGACGAGGGCGCGGCGCTGGTGCTGGTCACGCACGACCTGGCCCTGGCCGCGCGCGCCGGCCGCGTGCTCCGGCTGCATGCCGGGCACCTGGAAAACGCGCACGGCCCGGAGCCCGGGCTGCTGGAATAGAGGGAACCAAAGACCATGGCAACGCCCTGCGATCGCTGCGGAAACAACGAAGCCGCGATCCACTTCACGCAGATCCAGAACAACGAGACCACGACTCGCCACCTGTGCGAGTCGTGCGCGGCCGCGCTCGGCCTGGACCCCGGCGCGAGCACGGCCGGCCCCGCGACCGCGCCGCTGGCCGACTTCCTGGGGCAGCTGGGGAAGGCCATCGCCGGCGAGAGCACCTGGGCGGCGGGCGCCTGCCCCGGGTGCGGGCTCACGCTGGCCGACTTCAAGCGCACCGGCCGGCTGGGGTGCGCGCGCTGCTGGTCGGCGTTCGAGCCGTCGCTGAAGGGGCTGCTGCGCAAGCTGCACGGCGGCACCCAGCACGTGGGCAAGGTCTACCTTCCCCCCGACCCCACCGAGATGGACCGCACCGCGCGGGCGACCTCGCTCCGGCGCAGCCTGCAGCGCGCGGTGGACGAGGAAGACTTCGAGCGCGCGGCCGCACTCCGCGACCAGATCCGGCGGCTGGAGGCGCAACCCTGATGGCGAAGACCATGCTTCCCGGCGACCCCGAGGCGGGGCTGGAGTGGCTGCACGCGGAAGGGCCGCACGCCGACATCGTGCTGTCCACGCGCATCCGCCTGGCGCGCAACCTCCAAGGCTTCCGCTTCGGGCAGCGCGCCGACGGCGCCGACCGCGCCGAGGTGCTGCGCCTGGCCACCGGAGCCGCGGGGACGACGGAGGCGCTGCGCAACGCCACGCAGCTGGTGATCCCCGCGCTGGAGCCGGCGGCGCGCCAGCTCCTGCTCGAACGCCACCTGGTTTCCCGCGAGCTGATCGGCGGCGAGGCCTCGCTCCCGCACTCCGACGCGGCGCTCCTGCTGCCGGCGGCCGACTCGGTGAGCGTGATGGTGAACGAGGAGGACCATCTCCGCCTCCAGTCGCTGGTCGGCGGCTTCCGCCTGCGCGACGCGTGGCGCAACATCGAGCGGCTGGACGACGAGCTGGGGCAGCGCCTTCCCTACGCCTTCCACAACGAGTTCGGGTACCTGACGAGCTGCCCCACCAACGTGGGAACGGGGCTCCGGGCGTCCGTCCTCATGCACCTTCCCGGGCTGGTGCTGACGCAGGAGATCGGGAAGGTGCTGCAGGGGATCAGCCAGGTGGGGCTCACCTTCCGCGGCCTGTACGGCGAGGGGTCGGAAGTCGTGGGCAACTTCTTCCAGATCTCCAACCAGACCACGCTGGGGAAGACGGAAGAAGACCTGATCGAGCACCTGCAGCGCATCGTGCAGCAGGTGGTGCAGTACGAGGCGCAGGCGCGCGCGGTGCTGCTGCGCGACGCGCGGACGGTGATCGAGGACAAGGTGTGGCGCGCCTACGGGCTCCTGCGCCACGCGCGCAGCATCGGCTTCGAGGAGGTGATGAACCTTCTTTCCGGCGTGCGCCTGGGCGTGGGGCTGGACCTCATCCAGGGGGTGCGGGTATACACGCTGAACCGCATCATGATCTTCGCCCAGTCCGCCCACCTGGAGCTGCTGAACGGCGGCCCCGCGGGCGACGCGGACGTGGCCCGGGCGGCGTACGTGCGGCAGGCGCTGGCAGGCGAGCCGGCCGATTCGGCATGACGCGCCGCCGCCCCCACCGGGGCGGGGGAACATCCGGCGCCGCGCCGTTTCGTAACTCTTTGAGCTGAGAAATCTTGGGGTCCGTCCGCCGGCCATGATACCGGCGATGGCCCCTCTCGTGCAGATACCGGCGCTTTCGAGCGCCGTGCAGAACAACGATCACTCCGCAGGTCCGGAGGCCAGTCAGAGATGAACTACAACTTCACCGACCGCGTGCGCAAAGTGCTGGCGATGGCCCGCGAGGAGGCTATCCGCCTGCAGCACGACTACGTCGGAACCGAGCACATCCTCCTGGGCCTCATCCGCGAGGGCGAGGGCGTGGCCGCCGCGGTGCTGAACAACCTGGCGGTGGACCTGGAGCAGGTGCAGGAGAAGGTCGAGGAGAGCGTGCGCCGCGGGAAGGCGACGATCGCCCTGGGCGAGCTCCCGTACACGAGCCGCGCCAAGAAGGTGCTGGAGTTCGCGATGGCCGAGGCCCGCGAGCTGAACCACTCGTACGTGGGCACCGAGCACCTCCTGCTGGGCCTGCTGCGCGAGGAGAAGGGGATTGCCGCGGAGGTGCTGGGCCAGCTGGGCGTGAGCCTCGAGGACGCGCGCCGCGAGACGCTGAAGCTGCTGGGCAGCGAGCCCAGCGCCGCGCCGCAGGCCAGCGCGGGCGCCATCGGCGGCTCGGGGAGCACGCCGAAGGGTGAGAAGAAGAGCAAGACCCCGGCGCTCGACCACTTCTGCCGCGACCTGACCGAGCTGGCGCGCCAGGGCGAGCTGGACCCCACCATCGGCCGCGCGGAAGAGATCGAGCGGGTGATGGAGATCCTGTCGCGGCGCAAGAAGAACAACCCGGTGCTGATCGGCGAGCCCGGCGTGGGGAAGACGGCCATCGTCGAGGGCCTCGCCCAGCTCATCGCCGAGGGGAAGTGCCCCGAGTCGCTGCGTGACCACCGCGTGCTCGCGCTCGACATGGCGGCCGTCATCGCCGGCACCAAGTACCGTGGGCAGTTCGAGGAGCGGCTGAAGGCGGTGATGAACGAGATCAGCCAGAACAAGAACATCATCCTCTTCATCGACGAGCTGCACACGCTGGTCGGCGCGGGCGCGGCGGAAGGCGCCATCGACGCCAGCAACATGCTGAAGCCGGCGCTGGCGCGCGGCGAGCTGCAGTGCGTGGGCGCGAGCACGCTGAACGAGTACCGCAAGTACATCGAGAAGGACGGCGCGCTGGAGCGCCGCTTCCAGACCGTGGCCGTGGACCCGCCCTCGATCGACGAGGCCATCGAGATCGTGAAGGGGCTGCGCAGCCACTACGAGGACCACCACCGCGTGCACATCACCGACCTGGTGATCGAGAGCGCGGTGAAGCTGAGCGAGCGCTACATCACCGACCGCTTCCTGCCCGACAAGGCGATCGACGTGATCGACGAGGCGGGCGCGCGCGCGCGGCTGGCCACGCAGGTGCCGCCGGCCGACGTGAACGACCTGAAGCAGGAGATGGAGAAGGTCGGGCAGAAGAAGGACGAGGCCATCCGCGACCAGGACTTCGAGCGCGCGGCCGAGCTGCGCGACCACGAGCGCGAGCTGCAGCGCCGCATCCAGGAGCGCGAGAAGGCGTGGGAGGAGGAGCGCCGGACGAATCGGCCGACGCTCGGCGAGGAGGACGTGGCCTTCATCGTCAGCCGCTGGACGGGGATCCCGGTGACGCGGCTGAAGCAGGCCGAGAGCGCGCGCCTGGTGAACATGGAGGACGAGGTCCACAAGCGGGTGGTGGGGCAGGACCGCGCCATCCAGGCGATCAGCAAGGCCATCCGCCGCAGCCGCGCGGGGCTGAAGGACCCGCGCCGCCCCATCGGCTCGTTCATCTTCGCCGGCCCCACGGGTGTCGGTAAGACCGAGCTGGCGCGGGCGCTGGCCGAGTTCCTGTTCGCGGACCGCAACGCGCTGATCCGCGTGGACATGAGCGAGTACATGGAGAAGTTCTCGGTGTCGCGGCTCATCGGCGCGCCTCCGGGGTACGTGGGCTACGAGGACAGCGGGACGCTGACCAAGGCCGTGCGGCGCAAGCCCTACAGCGTGGTGCTGCTCGACGAGATCGAGAAGGCGCACCCCGACGTCTTCAACATCCTCCTCCAGGTCCTTGACGAAGGCCACCTGACCGACAACTACGGCCGGGTGATCGACTTCAAGAACACGGTCATCATCATGACCAGCAACCTGGGCGCGCGCGACATCGGCAAGGGGAAGGGGCTGGGCTTCCACTCTCCCGACGCCAAGACGCAGTTCGAGCGCATGGAGGAGAAGGTGAAGGAGGAGATCGAGCGCGCGTTCAACCCCGAGTTCCTGAACCGGCTGGACGACACGATCATCTTCCACCCGCTGACCCGCGAGCAGATCGGGCAGATCATCCACAACCTCCTGGCCGACGTGGAGAACCGTCTGAAGGAGGAGGAGATCGGCATCAAGCTCTCGGACGAGGCGATCGACTTCCTGATCGAGAACGGGTACGACGAGAAGTTCGGCGCCCGGCCCATCCGGCGGGCGATCCAGCGGTACCTGGAAGACCCGCTGTCGGAGAAGATCCTGCTGGCCGAGTACTCGGCCGGCGACGAGATCGAGGTCACCGTGGGCGAGGACAAGCAGTCCCTGGCCTTCCGGGTCCTCGCCAAGCAGTCGACGACCACGACCACCTAGACCCGAGCCTGCAGTGCACGCAAACCTCAACCGGGGAGGGGCCGCCGCGGCGGCCCTCCTCTCGTTCATGCTCGCCGCGCTTCCGCGCGCCGCACACGCCCAGGACACCACCGCCGCCTCCGCCGCCGCCCCCGCCCAGCAGGGGCTGGTGGTGGACAGCGTGGAGGTGCGCGGCAACGTCCGGCTGACGGCGGCCGCGGTGCGCTCGACCGCCGGCATCCAGCCGCGCACCACCGTGACCCCCGTGCAGGTGCAGTCGGCCATCCGCCGGCTGATGGCCAGCCAGGGGTACGCGAGCGCCGACGTGCTGGTGCGCGAGACCGCGCCCGGCCACGGCATCGTCACCCTGCAGGTCACCGAGCGGCCGTACGTGGCCGCGGTGGAGTTCCGCGGGCTGAAGAGCCTGAACGGGAACGCCGTGCGCGACTCGGTGCACCTGCGCGAGGGCGCGCCGCTGAACCCGCAGCGGGTGATGGACGTGCAGGCGCGCATCCGCGACCAGCTGGCCAAGAAGGGGATCGAGCTGGTGTCGATCGACACGGCGCTGGTGGCCGAGCCCAACTCGCAGGGCGGCTACCGCCTGGTGTTCAACGTGAAGGAGGGCAACCGCCTGACAGTGGCCCAGGTGGACTTCCAGGGGAACCAGGCGTTCAGCGACGAGGAGCTGACCGGGGCCATGAAGACCAGGCCCGAGGGCTTCTGGTGGTTCCGCTCGGGGCGCTTCGACCGCGAGAGCTTCGAGACCGACCTGCGCGAGTCGCTCCCCGGCTTCTACGCCGACCGCGGCTACATCGACTTCGCGGTGCTGGGCGACACGCTGGTGGTGGACCCGCAGAGCGGGAAGGCGCGGCTGGTGGTGGAGGTGAGCGAGGGGCCGCGCTACCGCCTGGGCGAGTTCACCATCCAGGGCGCCAGCCACTTCCCGCACGACGACCTGGAGAAGCTGTTCCTGGAGCAGCACCACTCGGTGCTGGGCCTTCCGGTGGGCGGCACCAGCCAGCGCATCAGCGGCGAGGTGTTCGACCGCGGCGCGCTGGACGCGGCGGCCAAGCAGATCGAGCAGCTGTACCGCAACGAGGGATACCTGTACGCGCAGGTGGAGCCGGTGGTGGAGCGCCTGCCCGTGCAGGCCGGGCAGGAGCCCACGGTGAACGCCACGCTGGCGGTCAGCGAGCGGCAGCCCTTCTACATCCGGCACATCGCCTTCGAGGGGAACACCACCACGCACGAGCAGGTGCTGCGCGACCGCATGTGGGTGCTGCCGGGCGACGTGTACGACGAGCAGCGGCTGATGCAGAGCTACCAGGCCATCAGCGGCCTGGGCTTCTTCGAAAGCCCGCTCCCGGTTCCCGACATCCACCCGGTCCCCGACAGCGGGGTGGTGGACATCACCTTCCACGTGAAGGAGAAGCAGACCGGGAACATCAACTTCGGCACCGTGATCGGCGGCGGGTACGCCGGCCGCGGCGGCGGGGTGAGCGGGTTCCTGGGCTACAACCAGCCCAACCTGTTCGGGCAGGGGAAGAACGCCAGCCTGCGCGCCGAGTACGGCTACGGGCGCAGCACCTTCGAGGCCAGCTACACCGACCCGGCCATCGCCGGCTCGCGCACCTCGGGAACGTTCTCGCTCTTCCGCATGGGCGACCGCTTCGTGCAGTCGAACAACGGGCGGCGGCTGCGCACCGGCGCCAGCCTGCAGTTCGGCTTCCCGGTGCCGTGGTTCACGCGCACGCGGGCCTTCGTGGGGTACACGCTGTCGCGCACCACGTACACGGCATTCGACGACCCGTGCGCGCAGTTCTCGAACAACGTGTTCTGCCTTCCGGCGGCCACGGCCAGCAGCCTGAGCCTGTCGCTGGTGCGCGACACCAAGAACCACCCGCTCTTCCCCACGGCGGGAACGCGGCAGTCGGTGACGGTGGCGCAGACGGGCGGGCCGGTGGGCGGCAACGGCAACTTCCAGAAGCTGCTGACCGAGGCCGAGTGGTGGGTGCCCATGGGGAACATCGGCGCCGGGGCGCGGCCGATCCGCACCACGCTGGGGCTCAGCATCCGCGCGGGAACGGTGTTCGGCGACGTGAGCCGCTTCCCCTTCGAGCGCTTCTTCGTGGGCGGGGTGCAGCAGGGCGAGCCGCTGCGCGGGTACCAGGAGTACACCATCGGGCCGCGCGGCTACAGCGCGGCGTGCCACAGCTCGCTGACCACCGAGTGCCTGGGCGACGGCTTCGTGACGCTGAGCACCGAGTACGCGGTGCGGCTGAACGACATGCTCTCGGTGCACGTGTTCGGCGACGCGGGGAACGTGTTCAACGACGTGCAGGAGTTCAACCCCACGCGCATGTTCCGCAGCGCCGGCGTGGGCGGCACCATCGTGACGCCCTTCCTGGGCGCCATCGGGGTGGACGCGGCGTACGGGTTCGACCGGCCCGACCCGGGCTGGGAAGTGCACTTCAAGCTGGGCAGCGGGTTCTGACGGGCGTCGGGACCCGACTTCTACAACTTTCTGGACTGGAGAGAGGCGATGAAGCGTTTTCTGTCGGCGGGAGTGCTGGGCGCGGTTGCCGCGCTGGTGATGGGCGCCGCCCCGGCGGCGGCCCAGGCGGGGCTGAAGATCGGGTTCGTGAACTCGCAGCGGGTGCTGGCCGAGGCGCCGGGGGTGCAGCAGGTGCAGCAGACGCTGCAGCGCGAGCTTCCCGGCCTGCGCGCGCCGCTGGACTCGCTGGAGGCGTCGCTGCAGACGCGGCAGCAGCAGTTCCAGCAGCAGCAGGGCTCCATGACGCAGCAGGCGCGCGACGCGCGCCAAACCGAGCTGCAGCAGGCGTTCGCCGCCTACCAGCAGCGGGTGCAGCAGGTGCAGGAGCAGGCGCAGCGCCGGCAGGAGACGCTGGTGGCGCCGGTGATGCAGCAGATCAACACCGCCATCGAGGCGCTGCGCCGCGAGGGCGGGTTCACCATGATCGTGGACAGCTCGGCGGGCGGGATCGTGGTGGTGGACCCGGCGCTGGACCTGACCGACCGGGTGCTGCAGCGCCTGCGCGGCGGCGCGGCGGCCCCGCCGGCGGCTCCGCGTCCGTAACGGACTGGCGCGCCAGCGGTTTGCGCCGCGGCGCGATGGCGGGCTAAACTGAAGGCGCTCGCGACCCACCGGGTCGTGGGCGCCTTCGGTGTTTCGGGGCGGGGGATCAGGGGACAGGGGACAGGGGGGCGCCGGTGGCTGCGGTGCGCGGGTCCGGCGTCGCGCCCTCTCCGGCCGGCCCAGGCCGTCCACCTCTCCCGTACCGGGAGAGGTAGCCATCCGGCAT
>NZ_DATIND010000029.1 GCF_035474595.1 Longimicrobium sp. | reverse complement strand
CGCCTGGCCGATGCCGAGCGCCAGCTCATCCTGGCCACCTTCGCCCACTGCGAGCGCCACAAGGAGCGCACCGCCGCCACCCTGGGCATCAGCATGAAGACCCTGTACAACCGCCTCAAGGAATACGGCGGTTGAGCGCGCGCGGGCGCCGCCGGAATGCCGATTGCCTGCCCTCGGAGACAAACCGGACATCGAGAGGAAACGCCATGTCCATCGAAAAACTCAGGCAGCTCGCGGGGCTCGATCTCCCCTTCAACGCGAACGACGACGACGAGATCGACGAGTTGCGCGTGCTGATGGCCGCCGGCCTGATCGCCGGGCTGACGCTGCGGGTGCCGGCGGGCGTGGACGGCGGTCCCGACCGCGCGGCGCGCGTCATCCGGGTGCTGGCCATCACGCCCGAGGGACGCCGGCTGCTGCAGCGCAGCGGCGCCGATCCGGGCGTGTCGAGCACGCACTGAAAGCGCGCGTCGCGCGTCCCGCCACCGGCGGCGGGAGCGCGGGGACGGGGGAGGTCCCGATAAGGAAACGTGAACGCGCTCGAAGCCGAAGTCAGGCCGCGCGCGCGGGATCGCAACCACACTCGGGACCACCGTCGCCATCCCCGTCCCGACCGCGAGCCCCTCCATGATCATCGACTGCCACGGCCATTACACGACCGCCCCCGAGGCCCTGGAGACCTGGCGCGGCCGCCAGATCGCCGGCATCGCCGACCCCGCCTCCAGGCCCCGGGTCGCCGAGCTGAAGATCTCCGACGACGAACTGCGCGAGTCCATCGAGCACAACCAGCTGCGCCTCATGCGGGAACGCGGCAGCGACCTCACCATCTTCAGCCCGCGCGCGAGCTTCATGGCCCATCACGTGGGGGACTTCGAGGTCTCCGCGACCTGGGCGGCGATCTGCAACGAGCTGTGCGCGCGCGTCGCCGGCCTCTTCCCCGACCACTTCATCGGCGCGGCGATGCTGCCGCAGTCCCCGGGCGTCGACCCGGCCACCTGCATCCCGGAGCTGGAGCGTTGCGTGACCGAGTACGGCTTCGTCGGCATCAACCTCAACCCCGATCCCTCCGGCGGCCACTGGACCGGCCCGCCGCTGTCGGACCGCCACTGGTACCCGCTCTACGAGAAGATGGTCGAGCACGACATCCCGGCCATGGTGCACGTGAGCACGAGCTGCAACGCCTGCTTCCACACCACCGGCGCGCACTACCTGAACGCCGACACCACCGCCTTCATGCAGTGCCTGAGCGCCGACCTGTTCACCGACTTCCCGACGTTGCGCTTCGTGATCCCGCACGGCGGCGGCGCGGTGCCCTACCACTGGGGGCGCTTCCGGGGCCTGGCCCAGGCGCTGAAGAAGCCGCTGCTGGAGGACCACCTGCTGAAGAACATCTTCTTCGACACCTGCGTCTACCACCAGCCCGGCATCGACCTGCTGACCCAGGTCATCCCGGTGGAGAACATCCTGTTCGCCAGCGAGATGATCGGCGCGGTGCGCGGCATCGACCCGCAGACCGGCCACCATTTCGACGACACGCGCCGCTACGTCGACGCCACGCCGCGGCTCGACGCGCGCACCCGTCACCAGGTCTTCGAGGGCAATGCGCGGCGCGTCTATCCGCGCCTGGACCGCGCCCTGAAGGCCCGGGGGCGCTGAGCATGACCGCGCCTTCACCCGGCCGCGAGGCCGACGGGACCGGCAGGCGTGCGCGTTTCGCCGCTGGCGGACGGGGGCCGGACCTGTACGCTATGCGGGAGCCACTGGCCCGAGCCGGCCCGCGCCGCTTCGACTGACGCGCGGCCATTCCAACGCACGCAACCCGCACCCCCGGAGACCGACAAGATGAGAGACATCCCGACCCCCCGCACCGCCTCCCGCGCCACGCGCCGCCGCCTCGCGGCCCTGGCCGCCGCCGCGGGCGTCTGCGCCGCGTTCGCGCTGCTGCCGACCACGGCCGCCGCCCAGGACTTCCCCAGCCGCCCGGTGCGCATCATCACGCCGTTCCCGGTCGGGGGCGGGCCCGAGGGCGTGGTGCGCCTGCTGGCCGACAAGCTGAGCCGCGCCTGGGGCCAGCCCGTGACGGTGGAGAACCGCCCCGGCGGCAACGGCTTCATCGCCATCGAC